>CAZSHH010000009.1:0-51514 GCA_964606525.1 uncultured Dehalococcoidales bacterium | reverse complement strand
CAACCTTAAAAATAGTCCCGGTTGGGCCGCCGGCTTGCACCGCCAGTATCTCTTCGCCTCCTGCCGCCCCACCACCAATAACCGATGTTATGTTTCTAACACTGGTACCCAACGGTACCTCGACGGTATAATTGTGCCTAATACTACCTGCCAAAGTTACGACCTTGGTACCCCTCATCTCTCCATGATCTTGTAGTTGGCCGTTAAAAATTACCGGGACAGTTGCCAAGGTTTCGATATTATTGATCAAGGTCGGTTTATTACAGTAGCCGCTTTCGGCCGGGTATAACCGGCGCAGATACGGCATCACCTGTTTTCCCTCTAAAGCCTGCAGCAGGGCGGTTTCTTCCCCGACAATCAGGGAACGTTTGACGGTTAGAATCTCAATCTCAGTATTGAAATCAGTATCTAGAATCTTAGTACCAAGAAGGTTATACTTCCTGGCTTGAACTAACGCCGCATTAAACTTTTTAATGGCAGAATGGTACTCTTCCGCTATGACAATGAAACAATGCGACGCGCCGGCGGCATAAGCCCCGATCAAGATACCCTCAATGATCGAATGAGGGTCACCCTCCAGCAGCAGCCGGGCGGTCAATGCCTGCGGGTCCGCATCAATGGCATTACAGACCAGGTATTTGTCACTTCTTCCCGCGCTGCGGCAGATTTCCCATTTATCCGCGGTATTAAACCCAGCCCCCCCCTTACCCCTTAGCCCGGATTTCGCCACTTCTCCAATTACCTCTTGCGGGCTCATCGTCAGACACCTTGATAAGCCCTGGTACCCGGCTTCCCTTAGGATATAGTGATTGATGTTTAACGGGTCAATGTACCCGCAGTTGCGCAAGGCAATCCGGTGCTGCATTTTAAAAAGAGGCAGGTCTGCGGCATTGGGAACGCTATCTATTTTCTTATCTCCGAAACTGCATAGAGCCAGATCCGGCCTGGGGTCATTCGCTGCCAAGACATGTTGGATCAGTTCAATAATATTGTCACGGCTGATATTGTGATACAGTACTGCCGGCCAGGATGGTTTCTCGACCAGTAATATCGGCTCCAGGTCGTAATATCCGGAAGATCCCGCGATAAACACGTTCACCCGCAAGCCAAGGCGGTTAATTTCTTCTCTGATCAGAGAACCGATTTCAATAACCGACTCGTTGTCCGCCAAAGCTCCCAGGTAGATATTGATGACCCCGGTATCCGGGGAAAAACCAGATTCAGACTGCGCTTTTTTTTGAACCTGTCTGAAATCCATCGGTTTTCCTTTCCGTGTTTGTTTCTATAAACTAGAGTCCCTTGTCCTACCCCTTTACTCGATGCCTGTGATTTTATCCGAAATGTTCTTCGCGTGGCAATGTGGCTTTAGTCTTCAAGTAAAAGGGAATGGGGGCTGTTCGTCCCCATTCCCTTTTTTCTTTGATTGCTTGCGTGCGCTGATGTCCTTTGGAACAACTCGGAAATCACAGCTTGCCGCTATCTGCCGGTCATCGATTTTTTTAGGTTCTGGTCGATCCAGACGTATTTGACGAAGTTGGGGTAATTGGTATAGCCGAGACTGGACTCTCCGTGATAATTTTTCACCCAGGGCCACCACATATGATAACCGGGAGGGCAAACTCCAGGGATGGAGACAACTCGCGGCAATTCATATTTCATCAATTCTTTATGTATCGCATCGGCCGCCGGAGCATCAGCAATCGAAACGGCCATCATTTTATCCTTAGCTTCCTGGGCAACAGGATCATCGATATAGCTGAAGTTGCCGCCAAACGGACCGGTTACGAAGGAGTAGGCGATATACAGGTTACCTGCCGGGCCGGGGCCTCCACAGAACATATCTTCATAAGCACGGGTCCAGAAGACACTGGTATAAACGGCGGTCTCTTTCTGGGATAGCGTCACATTAACATTAATTTTGGACCACATCTGTTTGATGATGGACAGATAGTCAACCGTCGTGGTCACCGTGTTGCATACCAGCGTCGCTTCGAATCCATCGGGATAACCAGCTTCGGCAAGCATCGCTTTTGCGGCTTCCGGATCGTATTTGTAGAGGTCTTGAGCCTCGGGTGAAGCTTCCTCCAGGGAACAATAAGCACCTGCGTATTCATTCATTTTCAGTATCGGGAAAGTAACGATCTGTGATTCTCCACCACCCCAGGTGTCTTTAATCGACTCAAAGTCAATCGCTTTCATCAATGCCTGGCGCACCTTGATATCCTTGTAAGGCAAATCCTCTTTATCCGTCCTGAAATTGATAGCCAGGCCGGAATCAGCATAGTATTTCTGTTCTTGTAGATCCGGATTAGTCGCTCTCAGACTCTTGGCATCTTCCCAGAAAATATCGTTCAAAATATCGAGTTTGCCCGTGCGGAGGGCAGACAACCGGGTAGAGGCGTCGGTGAGAATAAGCATTTTCACCGTTTCTACATAAGGAAGTTGATTGCCCTTTCCGGGTCCCATGGGGTCTGTTTCCCAGAAATTGGCATTTTTGGTAAGAGTGGCCGAGCTGCCGGAGATATAGTCTACGAGCATATACGGCCCCGTACCTACGCTGTACCGCCAATCGTTTGCCGTACCATATTTGTCATATACTTCTTTCGGAATATCAGGGCTGGAATAATCACCAAAGATATCCATATCGGAGAAGTTTTGTAAGGGCAGAGTAATGGATAATGTATAGTTATCGAGGGCTTTTATGATGGCTTTCCTGGTATCACCCATAGCAATAGGAGCCCGGGGAGAGGTGATATAGTGGTTGAAGGTCCAGGAGATATCATTAGCATTGATCTCTCTGCCGTTTACTAAACGACTGGCCTCGCTGTTTGAGTTATACCCGTAAAGTACCCCTTTACGTATCTTGAATACCATCGTCCCCGGTTCGGGGATATCCCAACTCTCAGCAAGGCAGCCGGTTGACAACGCGACTTTACGGATGACACCCGTAGTCCAGGTTGCTTCTTGAGTACCTCCCAACCCCCTTGTCCAATCTCCAATCATGAGTTCCTGGTTAGTGAGATGCATCGTATAATTGTTACCGGGTTGGGTAAGAGAGTCGTCGAATCCCTCGGGATCTCTGGTCAAACAGATCGATAGTTGTCCTCCATATGCCGGGAGGTTTGATACAGTGGTTTTTGGTGGCGCAGTAGTTGTTGTTTTCGCCGGGGTAGTGGTTGATGGTGCCGTGGTTTCTTCAGGGCTGCAGGAAACCATGATTGAAGAAAATAACAGTATCAAGCCCAGAATTACACACACATTCCTGTATTTCAAGTCAGTCCCTCCTCCAAGTAATTTAGTATTTCGTTTCCCAGAAGTATTAAAATCGGTTATTCGTCCCTAAATAGCGACTTTAATTGTCTTCTTCAAATCACCTCGCTTCTATCAAATTCCGCTTAGACAGCCGGTAATAATACGGTAATTGAATTCGCTGATTTTTGATTTTTTGCCAAGGTGGTAATCACTTATTTTGGGCATGACCCCTGCTTACCAGCAGGTTGTCCCGGTCATGTCCATATAGACTATCACATACGTCCGTTACATTATACCACTACAAGTCAAGGGTACGGCCGGACTTATGGCCGTGGTTTTTCGGGGAATAATTCGAAAAACTCTGGAACATCGGGGGGTAGTACTTCCCAGAAAAATTTGATTTGCTTGATTTTGATAGAATCGTTCTCATCAAGCACCAGGTCATAGTGGGAAAAAGCACTTCGCTTTACCGCCACCTTCCCGGTTTTCCGGTCGTATACATCTATTAAAAAGAGGACCGCCACCGTCTTGCGGCGTTCATCAATGGTGATTTCGACGGGTGTCAATTTTTCATACCAACCCGTATGGCCAACGGCAGTACGAATGAACTCATCACGGCTCCGGAATCCACCCTCCGGACCACCGATAGGAGCAATATAAGGAATGAATCTAAGGTCCGGGGCAAAATATGCTTTCATCCGGTCTGCCGTACCTGGCTCCTGGCCGTACTTGCTGTAGACATCAAAATATTCCTTGATCCATTTGAGGATATTGTCGTATGTCATTTCCATCAGAGCCGCCTCCTTATATTCAGCTTTATTATTATCTTTCGAAATCCGGTAAGGCAGCGGCATCGACTAATTCGACCGCCACCCCCAATCCCTCTTCCGGCAGCACCCAGGCAATGCGGAAAGGATAACCGGGAAAAAGGAAATCCTGAGTCGATTCCCTCAGTTTGACGCCGGCCTCTTTCAAACGCTTGATCTCAGCATCGAAATTTTCCACATATACACAATAGCTGTAGATGCCCTCGCCATGTTCCTCCAAGAACTGGACAAAGGGATTATCCCGCCCCCCACCCGCTCCCGGCTGCATCAATTCGATCCTGGCTCCGGCGATGGTCAGCATTACCAGGCGGGTGTCGCCGAAAGTCTTCACGAAACCTTTCTTCCCGGGCGTCAACCGCAGTATTTCCTCATAGGCTTTCAGGGCTTTGTCCATGTCTTTGACTACGATAGTGACATGATCGACTTTTTCAAACATTTTCCCTCCTCATTTAAGCCGTAAAATATAGAAACGAAAAATCATCCTGATACCAGCCCGATTAAAAAGGAGTCATTTTGTCCCGGTGGTCCCGCGCCGGATTATAGTTTAGGCTGTTATAGGGTGTCAAAAACAGTTGGATGTGACGGTCACAAGCGACCTTTTTGACATCACCTATCTACTGCATTATTATCTGCGACAGGGACAACACGGGAAATATGGAGGGTCAATGATGTCCGATATCGATTACCGCAAATATGCCGTCAGAAAACCGCTCTATGAAAGCGACCGGCCGGGAGTTCCAGCAAAGACCTCTACCAACCGCCAGATTCCCCCGATGACTTTTATCAGCGACCGTCAGATACCCGGGATCAATTATCATGTCGATGTCGCCTGGATACGCGGCATGCCGGAACTAAATCCCAGTGTGTATGAACACGCCCACGACTACGATAAAGTCATCATCCACTGGGGTGCCAATACGGATACACCCCAGGACCTCGGTGCGGAGATAGAATTCTATATCGGCGGACAAGCAGTCACTTTCAATACCACCACCGCGGTATTCCTCCCTAAGGGACTGCCGCACGGCCCGGTTACCTGGAAGAATTTCCGCTTCCCTCACCTCCAGATGACTCTGACTTTCGGTACAGGCAACACTGCGGCCGCTCGCGGTAATAGCCCAGGATTCCCGGCTAACAAAGCCCTGCCGGTGAAAAAAGATAAATTCGACTACGAGCAGTATGTGGTCCGCAGCCCCATGCGGGAAGCCGGCGCCGGTATGAAGATCAAAGGCCGCCAGTATCCAACCATGACTTACATGAGCAAAACCCAGATCAGCCAGGCACCCTGTTATATCGAATTCGGCTGGATATGGGATGAAGTGAAGCCGGGCATCCCCGAGATGATACACAAAAAATATGATGAAATCGTTTTACACCTTGGCAGCGATCCCGGCCACCCGGAAGACCTGGGGGCAGACCTCGAAATGGGGATCGACGGCCACCTGATGCCGTTCACCACCAACTGTGCTCTTTTCGTGCCTAAGGGCCTATTACACGGACCCAACAACTTTAATAAAGTCCGGAAGCCTTATATCGAAATGGCGATCATGATCGGAGCGGGCACCTGGCTCGAAGGTTGGCAGGATAGTTTTATCGAGAAACCGGCAACCCCAAAATAAAGTTTGCCAAAGCCAAGGGTATGCATAACTTCATGGTTGTGCATAACTTTATTTAATTCATCAAACAAACAGTTTTACTTTAAAAGGTTCTCTGGTTTATATTTCGGGTCATGCCGGTCTTTGTCATCAATGTTTTGCAGGTAAATACCGCCGGTACCGACCGCCGCATGATATATCGGTTTGTTCACCTTTCTAATGATCAACGGGCAGTGTTTTGTACCCCGGGGAAGGCAGATAAGGCAACTCCGGGTCAGGAGATGTTTTTCCCCCTCGATCCAGAACTCGATTTCACCCCCCAGGTCCCACGGATCATCGAGATCACTGCCGATGAATGATACGACTTCATCGAAGTCATGATAGTGAGGCAGCGGTTCGGCCAATCCGGGGCCTCGTGTACTCGGCATGATCCAGACACACTCGGTATATGTCCCGCCCTGGACTGTTTCTTTGTCCAAATATAATAACTGGATACGCCCGCGCTGCTTCGGCGGGACGTCTGTCGGGTCCATCCGCCTGGATACGGATAGTTTCGAGGGCGTCCTCATTTCCTCGATGATGTACTTCCCGAATTTCCCTTCCTGCATCTTTTTCCGACCTCCCTTTTTTGGATGCTCAGGTGAGTGGATTGTATCACTGCTTCTCTATCACGGCAATTCACCGCGAGAAATCCCCCAGGAGCCGCGGAACAACCTGAAGCTAAATTACAGATTTTGAAGAAACAACCTCAGGCACGAAGTGAAGCTAAAGGGTGAAATCCTAATTTCAAAACTCTAAACCCTAAGTAAATTCCAATTTCCAAAGCACAAATTACAAAAACCCTCAGAGGGGAGAGACAGGGCTCTGCCCCAACAAATAATAAAGCCCAAATTTCAAAAATTATGAAGGAACGAATGAAGCTGATAAAAGGGAAACAGGCTGATTCGTTTCGCGCGATAAACATCAATCATACCAACACCTCGCTAATCTCATTCATTGCCAACAAATCTAACATGATAAAACGGAAGTTCGGATATCATAGCACGGATGTTCGGGGATTGTCAAGCAAAATGTGGTCTTTTTTTATGGAGACACCAATGATGCTAAACAGTAAACATCATCATCAGTCCAATTTGTATCAGGCAGCACGAATCCTACTTGATTTGCCCCAATGAAAGATCGTGGATGATGTATTTCTGAACAATCAAGAAAAGGACCAGTACCGGCAGCATCATGATGACACCAGCCGCGGTCAGTAGACCGAAGTTGACCTGGTGATACCCAATTAATGTTTGTAATCCGACGGCGATCGTCCGGTTGGAATCGCTGATTATCAATGTATTAGCATACAAATACTCATTCCATCCCATGACAAAAGAAAGGACAAAAACAGTAATCAACACTGGCCTTGATAAAGGTAATATTATCTTCAGCAGGCACTGCAAATCGTTACAACCATCCAACATTGCCGCTTCGATCAGGTTGCCTGTTAATGATTCGAAGAAAACTTTGAGCAACCAGATGCTAAATGGAAGTGAAAATGATAAATAGACCAGTACCAGGCTGAAACGGTTATCGATCAGGTTCATTTCATTACACATCAGGAAAAGGGGAATGACAAGAATTATTTCGGGGAACATATAAGTTAAGAAAACGGTGCGGGACAAAACTCGTTTTCCGGGAAACTGAAACCAGACCATGGCATACGCAGCGAATGATGCCAGGATTGTACTGAGAAAAGCCGTTAATCCTGCTACCAGAAAACTGTTAAGAAGGTATCCTAAAAACTCCTGATGGGAGAAGATGTCATGGTAATTCTCCAGAGTAGGCTGCTGTGGGAGTATTTCAGGATGGGCGGTGATAATTTCATGCATCGGCTTAATAGAGGTCAATACCGTCAACATTACCGGGGAAAATACCAGGATGGTAATGCCTGACAATATCAGGATTTTTACGATCGCATCGAATTTCTTTTTAGTTTTCATACAACTTGATCTTTTTTATTGCCCAGAAATAGAGTAGTGTAAATCCGGTGAGAACGAAAAACATAATAGTCCCCAACGCCGCTCCATATCCCAATAACTTGCCCTGGAATGCCTTCTTATAAACATATAAGCTTAAGGTCAAGGTACTATTTGCCGGGCCGCCACCAGTTAGAAGGTAAACCAGGTCGAAAGCGGAGAAACTCCAGATGATTTCCAGTATACAAACGACGAATATAACCGGTGTTAGTGCGGGCAAGGTTATATGACGGAAGGTTTGCCAGCGTCCGGCCCCATCGATGGCCGCTGACTCATATAAACTACGGTCGATCGACTGTAAAGCAGCCAGGAAGACTAGCATGATAAAAGGGTAATAACACCAGATGATCGGCAACAATATCCCTATCCAGGCCGTCCATTCGCCGGAGAGTAAAAACACGGGTTTATCAATGATGCCTTGTTGGACCAGAATATAATTCGGGTATCCATAAATGTCGTTATACGACCAACGAAACATCAAAGCAATTACCATGGACGGCATAGCCCAGGGTAAAAACAGCAGGCTTCGAAATACACCGGTAAACCTTAATCGGGAGTTCAACAGCATAGCTAATCCCAAACCAATGAACAGGCTGATCGATACATTAAAAAACACCAATATCCAGGAGTTCCCCAAGGCATGCCAGAATAATGAGTCGTTGAATATTTTGACGTAATTGTCGAGACCAACAAAAGAATACTTAGAATATGCCAGAATCCGATCAGTAAAGCTGATGATGACACTCTTGACCAGGGGATAGAAAATCACTGTGAAAAGAACGATCAGGGTCGGCCCGACAAATAAAGCCGCCTTTACCAGGTTACGTGTATTACGAGTACTTTTCACATTCAAACGAAACATTTATAAAATCCTGGATATGGTGTAAAGAGGAACCGGGAAGCCAAATATCATTGTGCTTCCCGGTTCTTGCATAATTATTGGTGTGATGCTGCCTCATCAAGGATATCTTGTACTTCTTCATGTAGAGTTAACAACGCCGCTTCCGGGCTAGTGCCATTGGATGTTATCTCAACGACAGCTTTGGTAAACGGAGGATCGGACATGAATGAACCGGGCACGATGGCATAATCCCAACCCAATTGGAGTTGTGTCGATGACTGATCAAGCATCGCTTTGTACCATTCCAGCTTAACCAGTTCCGGGTCAGCAGCGATGCCAATAAAGGGCGAGACATTCCCGGATATCAGTGCCCATTCTTTACTTAATTCTGGCCGGCTCATAAATTCGACAAACTTCTTTGCTTCTTCGGGGTGCCTGGCATTTTTAAAGATAAAGAATCCACCAGTACCGGACCAACTGCCCGAAGTTCCGCCGGGGCCAACCGGTTGTTGTACAAAACCGATATTCTGGTAGTCCGCAGGGAACATTTCTTCCAGTAAGGTGCCGAAGCCGCCCCAAGTGATACACATGGCGACCTGTCCCGTTCCCAAAGCATTAGCCGGGTCGCCGTGTTCCCAACTAGCGGCACCAGGCGGAACCACCTTATATTTGTTAACCAGGTCGTCCAGCAATTGTAAAGCCTTCAGATTCTCCGGACTATTCAAAACTACAGTCCCATTCCCATCCAGCATCTTGCCGCCGGCAGCTTTCATCAAGGCCGTGATAATCTGGCAGGAATACCACCAATCACAAGTATAGATGCCAAGGCCATAGACATTTCCTTTGGTACAAGCCCGGGCGATTTCAACCAACTCATCCCAGTTTTTCGGAGGTTGATCATAACCGGCGGCTTTCAGGATATCTTTGCGGTATAACAACACCATGGAAGCATCGCCATGGGGTACGCCATACCACTCTCCGTTACTCTTGAAATACTGCATTGCCGGAGCGAAAGCCGACTCACCACCCAGTTTATTTACCACGTCGGTAACCGGCAGTAGATTCCCGTCGAGAGCATAGTTGATCACAGTTAGAGGACAATCATAACCGATATCCGCCGTTTCTCCGGTCTGCACCATGAGGTCCCACTTGGTATATACATCGCTCCAGCTTTCAATGGTTTGTTCAATCTTAATGCCGGGATTCTCTTTCTCGAATTCAGCGATGTGTTTTTTCCAGAAAGCATCTTCTTTTTCCGAATCATATCCATAAGGAGGATACGAGAAAGAGACGGTAACTTGTTCTTTATTCCCGCTGCATCCCATCGGGAGTAGACTAACCAATAATAAGCCGGCGAAAACCGGCATGAACCATTTCTTCATCATTTTAGATTATTATCCTTCTTCCCTTTTTCAACCAAAATAAAATAAGAATACACCCGGGCGAATTTTGATTATTGTGGCTTTGGATGAGATTTTCATACGTATTATCCGGACTGTTAGGATAACGTACTCCGGATAACGCCCATGAACCTGATAGTTTTTCTACCGGGTTAAAAGGCCTTTCAGGAAAGCATCGGGGTATGAAATTCAGGTGGCAGAGATCAATAACGGAGGTAATGTCTGCTTTCCCGGCTGTATTACGTTTTCACCATGCCAAGACCGCATTGTAACCGCGGTTCATGTTCGTCGATGCAGGACCAGCACAACATCACCTCCTTGAATCAACATCAACAGTTAATTCGAGTTAATTTTCAGGTTATTCTTTTACCAGTAAAACACTAATAGCTTTGACCACTATTTTCACTTTATCGCCGACTTTCAGGTCCAGGTCATTGACCGAATCGACAGTCATGACCGAGCCCATTTTCGAAGGTTTAGGAATATCGATATTTACCTGGGCCATGACATTGCCTTTTTTGATCGATGTGACGACACCATCGATTTGATTTCTTGCCCCGTATTTCATGAATCATTCTCCTTATCCAATAGATACTAAAGCCGACCATTTCTCAATTGTAAAAAATACTTTATATCCTGACCACTTTCTCTGCCGTCAACAGTGAATTGACGGTGTCATACATATTCGTTATCTGCCCTACTTTCAACTTTTCCTTAAGTTGATAATGATTCAAACAGGTGCCGCAAGAGAATATCTGGACACCCGATTGTTCCAGTTTCTGGAGAGTATCCAGGACCCGCGAACCTTCGGTCGTGAGCATCACACCGCGGTTGATAAACAGCATCTTCGCCGGTTTGACGGCAGCTTCGGGAATGGCATTGATGAAACTGGCAATCAGCAACTGTCCCAGGGCTTCATCGCCACTGCCCATCTGGTCGCTGGCAATCAACAGTACCGGCGCTGTACTTACATTCTGCGCGACAGTCTGCTGCCCCTTAGTGATTTCGATAGTAGCCACCCCGTCTTTTTCCGATACTTTTACCTCACAACCCTGGCCCTGGGCAAAACGCATCACATTCTGGCGGGCTTCTTCGCTATTCACCAGCACAATCAAGTTACCTTCAGTCATCTTCTCCAGGGCTTTTTTGGTCATTATTACCGGCTCCGGACAGGCGATATTCCGGGCATCAACAGTATTCATATCTTTTAGTCCTCCAATACCACCGGAACGATTTTCCGTGTTTTTTCTGTCTATTTTGTTACCTGACGACTATTTTCCCCTTAGGTTTATCAGTGATTTCACCTACTATCGCTGCTCCGGCAACACCGGCTGCATGCAGGTCTTTCAGTAAGGTTGAAGCCTTTTCCTTTGGCACCGCCATCAGTAGTCCCCCTGAAGTTTGCGGGTCGTAGAGGATATCATTTTGGAATTGACTCACCTCCGGGCTGAATTCCACCATCGTCTTCCGGAAGTCCCGGTTACGGTACAACCCGGCTGGTATCATGCCCATATCTGCCAAAGGCCGGGCTTCCGGGAAAAACGGTACCTGGCCGGCATAAATCACCATGCCCACTTCAGTATTCTCAATCATTTCGGCGGCATGGCCGAGCAAGCCAAAGCCGGTGATATCGGTACAGGCATGAACCCCGGTTTTCATCATTACTTCCGAAGCGTGCCGGTTTAAGGCTGCCATCGATACAGCCGCCTGGTCGGCAGCTGCTTTACTGGCCAAGCCACCCTTAACGGCAGTACTGATAATGCCGGTCCCGAGCGGTTTTGTCAGTATCAATTTATCTCCGGGTCGGGCACCTTCTTTGCGCAGCACTTGCTGCGGGTCGATGGTGCCGGTAACTGACAAGCCGTATTTCAACTCCTGGTCGTCCACACTATGCCCGCCCAGAAGCACGATACCGGCTTCCCGCATCTTATCCAGGCCGCCCTTTAATATCTCTTGCAGTACCGAGATATCCATGGTTTGGATGGGGAAACATACGATGTTCATCGCCGTCAAGGGTGTGCCACCCATGGCATAGACATCACTCAACGAATTCGCCACCGCAATCTGGCCGAAGGCGTACGGATCATCGACGACTGGGGTAAAAAAGTCGACTGTCTGGACGATGGCCAGGCCGTCGGCCAGTTGATACACGCCGGCATCTTCAGTCCTTTCCATCCCCACGATAAGGTTGGGGTGGGTAGTCAGCGGCAAATCTTTAAGTGCTTTCGCCAGGTCCTCCGGACCGATCTTACAAGCTCAACCCGAACCGCGTACGGTTTCGGTCAGGCGTAGTTTCTTCAATTCATCTGACATCTGCCACCTCCCATGGTGCTATGATTTGATAAATCTGCCAATATCATACCGTAACAGCTTGATAAGTTCACCCAGCAGGCTTCAATGCATAAATGGCAGCACCAAGAGCACCCACGACTTGAGGATTATCCGGTACAGTCACCGGTACCCTCAATTCTTCAGCAAGCAGTACCTGTATACAGGGATTCTGAGCTACCCCACCGGCAAACACTAAACGCGGCTGCAAACCTACCCTTCTGACCATAGCAGCGACGCGCTTCACAATTGCCTGGTGGATACCTAAAGCAATTTGTTCGCTTTTTTCACCTTTGCCAAGCAGGGAAACCGTCTCCGATTCGGCGAAAACAGTGCACATACTGGATATCTGGATGGCTTTGCCATCAGCCGCCATCGCATGCGAGCCGATGGCCTCCACTTTCATATCTAAAGCCAGGGCCATATTTTCCAGGAACCGCCCCGTCCCGGCGGCACACCGGTCGTTCATTTCGAAGCGCGCCACGCCGCCATCCGGCTTGACCGAGATCACTTTACTATCCTGGCCGCCGATATCAAGGATCGTCCGTACATCCGGATAAAGATGATGTGCCCCGACGGCATAAGCCCGGATTTCGGTAATCACCTCGTCCGCTAACTTGTTTTCCGCCGCCAGGTGACGTCCGTACCCGGTGGCCACCAGGCGGGTGTATTTCTTCCCCGTGATCAGTTTTTGCGAATTAGCGAGCGGGTTTTGTCCGGTAAATATCACCTCCTCACGAACAATCTTTTCTCCGTCCCACTCAACCAGGGCAATCGTCCTTGAACCAATATCCAGTCCGGCTGTGATCATCTTTTTTCCTTATTTCAGGGATTTTTATTATTAACCAGCCTTAATCATTTCCAGGAAAGCTTCGATACGCACCCGCAGGTTCTCGCTATCGGCATCGGAATAATTGGTCTCGAGATGCAGGAATGCCAGTTTATACTTTTCCACAAGTTTTCCCACCAGGAAGGACTCTACATTGTATGTATGACAGGCCTGCCAGGTGAGGTCGATCACACCACCGATATGGAAATCCGCAATCATCTGTTCCAGCAGCCGCATTCGTCCTTCATTGGGAGACATCACGGAACAAGGGACTTTCAGATATTTCTCAGCAATGAGGGCGAGCGGGTCACGAGGGTCACGCTCATCGATACGCAGGTCTACGGTCTTATATCCCCCGCAGTTCTCCATCGCCACGATCCGCCCCCCGCATTCTTCGGTCAGGGTGATAATCTTGTCTTTGTCCGTACCCACGGGGCACCCGGTCAGGAGAATCCGCGGGGCATGAGCTTTCGCCGGATTCCTAATACCCCAGGATTTCTCTTTTATTTCCACGATTATTTCTTTTAGCAGTTCAACCGTCGCCGCCCGGTCGGCGGTAAATTCGGAATCGGAAGCGATGACGGCCAACTCTTTTCCGGAGAGCGGTGGGGGATCCACCTGGTTAAGGTCGAATAATTCCTTCTTCACCCGGGCTTCTTCATTCATGAGATGGATGGCCTGGCGTAATGCTTCGCGGGTTATTTTTATCCCGAGTTGATCTTCCAGCCCTGTTTTGAGCCGGCGCACTTCACTCTCCCAGGCCCGTTGAGACGAGGGCAAAGTTTGGTTCTGCGGCAGGTCCATGACATGATAGGGTTTAATTTTCCCCAGGAATTCATAGACCTTTTTCTTCCCGTCGCAGGTAGTCTCTGCAATCACCATGTCGGCGAAATGGAAATACGGGCAGGCATCAGTTACCGCCAGGTCGTATAAAGTACGCACTACCGGACACAGGTTCTGGGGGAGGTCGTTGTCCGCCGCCGGCAGCGCACCGTCTTTACTGCCGCAAAGGGGTACGATGATCACACCGCCGGCCAATGGGAGTTCGAGTGGGCTGTAAGTACAGTAATAACCAACTACCTTCTTCCCCATCTTCTTTGCGGCGGCGATTTCCGATAATACGTTCTCACGCATCACGGATAGCTTTGCTACACTGGTTATATCCATTTCACATAGTTCCTTAAAAAAATTTCCGACTAGCAGCCAACAGCCGGATTTTCAGTCCGTTTCCGTATTTTTTTCACCGTATCTGTCATAGCTTTGATGTTCATTAAGGGAGTTCCCGTACCCAACCCGCAAGCTGGGGAGACAATATCAATACCATCGGCAACGGCTCGCCTGGTTGCTCTCGAGATCGTGGAAACGGGACCTTCAGCGAGCAGGAAAGTGCTGATATTACCCATCAACACCCTGTCTCCCATCTCTTGCCTGACGGCCTTAATCGACATAGAAGCATCGAAGCTAAAAGCATCTACTCCACTGGCAGGAAGCAGCTTCAGAATCGAGTCAATATGACCGCAGATATGTAAGATCGCACAAGCTTTTTGCCTTTTGATCCGGCGGGTTATCTCTACAAGAGAGGGTAAGACAAATTCTGCGAAAAGCTCAGGCCCCAAAATCTCCCCCGATGCGGTAGGATCACCAATCGATATCACATCTGCTCCAGCTTTGACCTGGGCTTCGCCAAAATCAGCAATCACCTCCGTCAGAAAATAAAGAAACTCTCTGGTAAAAGACTTATCTCTGACCATATATCTCATGAATAAATTAGGATCGAGTAAAGAGGTAGCTAAACTAACCGGGCCGGTCAGGTTGCCCACGACGGGTACATCGTCGTGATAATTTTTTAAGTTCGAAATAGCCTCTAATATTACAGGGATACGGGTTTTTTGATGTTTGTGGTTCCGTACTAAATTACTTAGTTCTCCCGGTGAGTGTAAGACATAATCGGTGATTTGTGGTTCGACTTCCGCATTCCCATAATCCACCGTGCTGCCCAGTGATTCTGCCTCCACAGTCACACAAAAAGGCACCCCGTAATTTTCAAATCCAGTGGCTTCCTGCATTTCCCGGGCGGCTTGCGCCATGGCTTGCGGCCTGGTATGAACTTCAGGCCATGATACATGTTTGGCAACACTGATTTCCCGGCATACCATGGACATCATACCGCCGGGACAGATAACAGGAATGTCGTCATGCAACCGGCCCGAAAGCGTTTTTAAGAACCGTTCTTTATCGTCCAACCTGGCTACCCCTGAGTAAATTCCTGGCTTTTCTAACGGCAGCCATGGCGTTGGGCGCATAACCATCAGCGCCTATCTTGTTGGCAAATGCCTGGGAGATACAGGCTCCTCCTACCATGACCTTGAATTCCTGTCTTACACCTTCGTCATTCAACATCCGGATAAAGTCCCCCAGCGCCAGCATCGAGGTACTCATCAGGGCCGATAGGCAAATCATATCCGTTTTTTCCTGGACAGCCGTCTCGATGAAACGGCGTAAAGGGACATCTCTACCCAGATCAATTACGGTAAAGCCATCCGCTTCCAGCATTATCTTCACCAGGTTTTTCCCGATGTCATGGACATCGCCCTCCACTACCCCGATAACCACGCGGCAACTGCGCCCAGGTTCATTTCCTTTCCGGGACAATATTAAAGGTTTTAAAATATCGATACCGGCATACATGGCGTCGGAGGACAACAGCAACTCCGGGATAAAGCTGATCCCTTTTTCATATCGTTCGCCAACTATTTCCATGCCCCGGGCCAGTCCTTTGCTGATTGCAAGGTATGGATCGACTCCTTGTAAAACTGCTTCCCGGGCTAACTGGGCAGCCTTTTTTTCATCCATTTCAACTACCGATGCCACCAAATCTTTAAGGAAGCCGTTGAGTAACTCTTTTTGCATATTTACCGATTCTCCGTTTTGCATTTCCAATTCTATATCTGTACATTTTCAGTAAGGAGATGCCCTAATACCAGCCATAATCTGCAACAGCCCGGGTCATGGCTAACAGATTCTCCCGGTTCGCCCGGGGAGGGATCTCACATCCCTGGCCGAAGGTATACCGATTACCTAATTTTTTACCGCGCCGGACAACCTTCCCGGCAACTTTGTATACCTGGTCCGGAGTCCCCGTCTGGAGTACGACCGGATCCAGATTTCCGTAGATGATATCCCGCGGGAAATAATCAGCCGCGGTCTCAATATCGATTTCCGGCCCAACACTGACTATCCCCGGATCGCCCATCGGTACTTTCGCCCAATACGGGAGATTGGCGACCTGATTACCGCAGATATGGCAAAGGATATGGCAGTAGCCCAGTGCCAGTACTTCACGATGTAACTTATCGATATAAGGAAAGGCGAATTCAGCGAAATGCTGCGGCGAAATGAGGTTGTTGGAGGCGGTCGGTTCAGAAGGGAAATAAATGATATTGGCTTCTTGATAAGTGTTCCGCCAGGCAGCAGCTTCCTGTACCAGGTAATCGGTGGCAATACGTAACAATTGGTGCACGATATCAGGCTTGCGCACCATCCAGCGGCATAATCTTTCAATGCCGCAAATTTCTCCAGCTTCCGTAAAAGGCCCGGAGACACAAAGCGTAACATTAAACACTTCGTTTGCCAGCTTTTCCCGGGCAGACAGGTAGGCAAAATCAGTATCTTTCCTGGCTCCAGGTATTATCTTCAAATCAGGTGCCAGTAATTTCCAGGCTTCGGTTTCGTTTTCCACAGCATGACGGACTACGGTACGCGACTGGGCATATTGGCCTTCCGGCAATATTGATACGCCGCCAAAATCACCGCCCAATGAAGGATATACCGGCTGGAATAACCATCCCATCTCGTTAGCCAACTTTTTCTGGGATTCATAGGCAAAGACCGGATTGATGTAAGCATCAGCGATCTCTTTCCCTGCATGTATCGCGGCAGTTGGAAGCGGGTAGTATTCCATGTATACTACCCGTTCCGCTGTTTCCCGCCTGAGAATAGCTTCCAGGCATGCGGCATCGGTCATGTGTTTAGTGTTTTTTACCATCTTTAAACATTCCAGTTTCGAACTAACGGTACATCGGAGCTATTATTTCCCCAAATTTTTTTTTCAAATATCCGTCGGTTTGTAATAATTCTCATTAATCAAAATACTCTTATATGGTAATTTAACTAAATATAATTTTAGGTTTGACATCTTTGTTAACTACATTCTTGGGCCACTTCCCCAATACAATGCGAGCCGCTTCTTGCCCAACACTTATCCTTAGTTTCTTAAAGGCGGCATCGGAATACGATGCTGTATGCGGGGTCAGAATAACATTGTCCATTGTTATCAAAGGATTGTCTGGGGTCACAGGTTCAGTTTCAAAAACATCCAACCCTGCTCCGGCAATCCATTTTTCCTGTAATGCTTTTATCAACGCAGATTCATCTACTACTGCACCTCGGGCTGTATTAATCAAATAAGCACTTGATTTCATTTTTTTAAGCTCTTTTTCCCCGATAAAGTGAAAAGTCTCTTTATTTAGAGGAAGATGAATAGAGATGAAATCGGATTTTTGCAATAAGTCCTCCAAACTTGTCAACTCAATACCATCTACTGCAGCCTCATATTTGTCCAAATGATGATCATAACCTAACACCATCATGTTTAAGCACCTGGCTTTTCTAGCTGTAGCCAAGCCAAGATTTCCACAACCGATCACACCAAGAATTTGACCGTAAACCGATGGCATCGGGGCTAAAATCTTTTGCGCATCATCCCAAAGATTCCGTCTTACATAACCATCCAACAATACTAGTTTTTTAACGACTGCCAATAACAGCGTAATAGCATGATTTGAGGCTTCATCGATACAATAATCTGGAATATTAACTACCAATATTCCATTTTCAGTTGCTGCTCGGACGTCAATAACGTCATAACCTACGCCGCACCGGATTATTGCCCGTAATTTGGGCATGCTTTGGATGACTTCCCGGCTGAAGTTAGCTGAGTTGGTAAAAATGACATCAGCATCCGAGGCTGAGGCAATGATTTCGACATCAGTAGCAGCTTCTATATCAACTAATTCAGCGCCAACCTTTATAATTTCTTCTTTTTCTTCAATAAGCGGATACAGTTTACATACAGACGGACTGTCTACACGCATTACCTTAAGCGGATTTTGAGGAAAACTACCGTTATTCAATAAAAATACTCCTTCGTTTCTCCCTTAGACTTATCCTGATTTCAATTGACCAGGATTCTTTGTTCATTTTCAGGATCGAATAAATGCAGCCGACTCCAATCGAACGTGAGGTCAAGCATATCTCCCTGGGATAACGGTGTTTCTGCCGGTACTTTCATCAACAGATTCCCACATGGAGTAATTAACGAAGCACAGATATCTGCCCCAAGATCTTCAACCAATTCCACCCTACCGATTATTCCACCATTATTTCGCTGCTCATCAGTAGCTAAATAAATGTGATCGGGACGAATGCCAATGATTACTTCGGTATTAAAATGATGGTTTAATGTTCTCGTAATATCATTTCCTGGTGGTAAAGGTAAAATACCGTCTGTACACTGTAAATAATATGAGTCTTCTTCTTTAACGACCCGTCCGCGAATTAAGTTCATGGAAGGTGTCCCGATGAAAGAAGCTACAAAAGTATTCGCAGGATGGGTGTATAATTCCCGTGGGGTATCAACTTGTTGTATCGCACCATCTTTTAATACCACAATCCTTGTTCCCATCGTCATAGCTTCAGTCTGATCGTGGGTAACATAAACAATCGTTGCATTCAGTTTCCGATATAAACGAAGTATCTCCATCCTCATTTGAACCCTTAATTTCGCGTCCAAGTTCGATAAAGGTTCATCCATCAGGAACACTTGAGGGTTGCGGACGATTGCTCTCCCTAAGGCTACTCTTTGTTTTTCGCCTCCGGATATCTGTTTTGGCTTGCGTTGTAGAAGCTCCTGGATGCCCAGCACTTTAGCCGTTTCAGTGACGCGCTGGTTGATCTCGTCTTTATTTGTATTTCGCATCCTTAAACCGAAGGCGATGTTATCAAATACACTCATATGTGGATACAGAGCATAGTCTTGAAAAACCATAGCAATATCCCGGTCTTTAGGGAGTACTTCATTTACTCTCCGGCCATTGATATATATCTCTCCTGCTGTTACATCTTCCAGTCCAGCAATCATGCGGAGGATGGTTGATTTTCCGCTGCCCGATGGTCCTACCAGGACTGTAAATTCTCTATCATGAATCTCGAGATTAATACCATTGACAGCCTCGAATTTGTTGCCATACTGTTTCTTCAAATTCACTAAGTTGACTGTTGCCATGACTATTCTCCTAAATGGAAAAGACCCGAAATACGCTACTATTTCGAATTACTCAGCGCCATTCCTTTCACGATATATTTTTGAGCAGCCAGGAAAAGTGTAATCACAGGGAGAACTATTATTACACCCGCTGCTGTCAACAGGCCATAATCGATGTGGTAGTGGCCCATCAGCGTCTGTAAACCTACAGCGACCGTACGATTATTCTCACTAAGAAGTAAAGTATTTGCATAAAGATACTCATTCCAAGAAAGGACAAAACCTAATACTGCGCTTGTCGTCACCACAGGTAATGATATAGGTATCACAATCCTCCAAATGCATTGCAGGTCACTGCAACCATCCAACTTCGCTGCTTCTATCAGACCAGTTGGGATCGATTCAAAAAAGGACTTTAAAAACCAGATAACAAAAGGCAGAGTAAAAGACATATAGGCCATAACTAAGGCAAAGCGATTATCGATCAAGTGCATCTCGTAACAGATCATTGCAAGGGGAATAGCTAAAAGAATCCGGGGAAACATATAGGCAACCAAAAATGACCGGGAAATTATCCTTTTCGCCGGGGTATTCATCCACACCAAGGCAAAAGACGCGAGTGTTGCTATTATCATAGTCAATATAGTAGTTAAACTCGAAACCAGCAGCGAATTCACAATATAAGTACGGAAATCCCTTAAAGCGAATAACTTAATATAGTTATCCAATGTGAATTCATGTGGAAATAAACTGGGAATCTTAGCTACTACTTCGTAAGGAGGTTTGAAGGATGTTAGAACAATAGCGACAATAGGGAAAACTGACAGTAAAGTAACTAAAACCAGTAAGGTAGTAAGCCAAAATATGGAAAAGTCTTTCCTAGTCCTCATACAGCTTACTCCTGTTACTCAACCAGAAGAAGAGCAGAGTGAAACTGAGAAGGACCAAAAACAATATCGTACCTAAAGCGCAGGCATATCCTAGAAGTCTACCTTCATGCCCTTGCCTGTATATGTAAACACTTAACGTTAATGTTTCATTTCCAGGCCCTCCACCCGTAAGCAGAGCTACCATATCAAATGCTGAAAAACTCCAGATTACTAACAGAACGGAAATGATGATAAGCACTGGCTTTAGTTGAGGTAGAGTTATATGCAGAAAAGAACTCCATCGGTTAGCTCCATCTATAGCAGCTGCTTCATACATCGTACGATCGATCGACCCGAGTGCAGGTAAAAGGACCAATGTTACAAACGGATAAAATACCCAAATAATTGCTGCTAACATCGCCGGCCAAACTATATTTTCTCTGGCCAACAGATTTATCGAGTCAGATGTGATATGACTTCTCATTAACAGGTAACTAATATACCCATACATGTCGTTATACAACCAACGGAAGGTTAGTGCCACAACTGGAGAGGAGATTGCCCATGGTAAGAACAATAGAGGGGTACAGTATCTTTTTCCCTTTGCCTTTGAGTTGAGTAAAAGAGCTATCCCTAAACCAACCACCAGGCTTCCCAAGGTATTGCATACTGTAAGCTTGATTGAGTTCTCTAAAGCTTTCCAGAATAGAGAATCATTCAGTAAACGGACGAAATTTTCCAGTCCGGTAAAGGAAAAGCGCAAATCTCCTAACAGCCGGTCGGAAAAACCGATAATAAAACTCTTTCCCATGGGATATAAAAGCACACCAAGCATAATAACAAGTGCGATGCCTACGAATAAAACGGCTTTCCACGGTTTTACAATTTGTTTCAAATAGAGATTTTGCACCAAAAATACCTTATTATTATCTTTCGATATCATTGAGTGAGGCCGGAGTCTTCCGGCCTCACTCAATCGCCTTTGAGGATGGGTTTACTGCTTCGCCGCTTTATCAAGTGCATCTTGACACTGGGTCTGTAATAGGGTTAAAGCTTCCGCAGGTGTTGCAGTACCAGAGATAATACTTACCACTGCGATCTGGAAGGGGGTAGTGCACTCAGCCAGTCCTGGTATAATGCCATAGTCCCAACCCATCGTGATTGAGCTAGGTGTCTGCTCACTCATGGCTTTATACCAGTTTAAAGCCATTAAATCCGAGTCCTTAGACACATTTACAAAGGGAGATATATTACCGGAAGCGATACACCACTCTTTACTGATTTCCGGCCGGCTCATGAATTCAATGAATTTTTTAGCCTCAACAGGATGTTTAGCATCTTTGAATAAAAAGAAACCTCCCGCCCCCTGCCAACCTCCGGCAACTCCACTAGACCCTACAGGTATTTTGGCATAACCGATGTTTTGATATGTATCTGGGAACATCGATTCCAACAAGGTCGCATAACCGCCCCATTCAATCGCCATGGCTACTTTTCCGGTGCCTAGACCATTGACTAACTCACCATATTCCCAGGCGGTTGCATCGGGTGGAACTACCTTTTCAACATGTATTAGATCGGATAGATATTGCAGTCCTTTTAGATTCTCCGGGCTATCCAATACGAGTTTGCCGTTTTCATCCAGCATCTTGCCACCAGCTGCTTTCATAAAATCAGCGAAAGTCTGGAGTGAATAGTATTGATTACAGATATAAAATACCAGCCCGTAAGTTGAATCATTAGTGCAAGCTTTAGCCACCTCAAGTAATTCATCCCAGTCTTTGGGAGGCTGATCATATCCTGCTGCTTTCAGAATATCTGTACGATACATTAATATTTGGGTCTGGTCGCAGTTTGGAACGGCATACCAATCATTGTTATGTTTAAAATAGTGCATCGCGGGAGAAAAAGCGGATTCTCCACCTAACTTATTAACTACATCAGTTAAGGGAGACAAATAACCTTTCATCGCGTAGTCGATAATGTGTCGTGGACTTTCATAAGCAATATCAGGAGTATTATGTGCTGCCATCGCCTGTTCCCATTTGCTAAAGGGGAAGCCACTGCCATAACTTTCTAAGGTTTGTTCAATCTTGATACCAGGATTTTCAGCCTCAAATTCACTGATATACTTCGTCCAAAAAGCGTTTTCCTTTGTTGAGTCATACCCGAAGGGCGGATAGGAAAACTTCACTGTTACCTGTTCGTTATCATTATTCGTGCACCCGGTGGGGAGTAACCCGGCCAGGAGTATAAATATGATCGGCAGGACTAACCATTTTTTTGTCATATAATGCCAATTCCTTTCTTATTACTGATTTCATCCATGGAATACCAGGTATGCATCGATCTTTTTCATGGGAAAATCAGCGGATGCTTGGACAGGAATATTTACTTAAGCAATTAAGGAGTAATAACACATACCCCTAAGGGGTAAAGCCGCATAGTAAAAAATTTGGTGGAGATGATGCCGGCTTTCCCGTCTTCAGTAATTCATCGCAATGCCAAGACCGCATCGTGACCGTCTTTCATGTTCTTCTCTGCAGGAATACCATTACATCACCTCCTTCTAAGTTTTTGATTGGAGCAAAATAAAAACGGGCTGGAAAGCAAATTTCCCAGCCCGTTTTAAACTGACAGATTTATGTAAAGATTTAAGATTAAGCGAACATGGCCGGAGATGCCGTAACTGCTGCGCAGGTTGCGGCCGGATCAAGTAACGCGGAAACCATAGAACGCGCTGCATCGTTAACACCAATAACACGCCTGATGGGAATTACTGTTGAGAGCCACGCCCTCTCAGTTACCCGGTATCAAGCGCGCCGATGCAAAATCCTGATTTGACTAATGTGTTCCATAGCCCCTTATTCTATTTGTTGATATTGATAAATGTCAAATCTGATGTTTTTCATTTCAATGAGGTGTAGCCAATCCCCGATTGGCACGGTAGTTGACACTTACATGTTATGTGTAGTATTTTGCTGGCACCATCCGCTTTACATCATCTTTAAGGGACAAAAAACGGATGGTATTACGGCTACCCCGTCTTTTCCAGATGTTTAAGACAACAATCAGTATCGAGTTATTTGCCAGGGAGGGTAAGATGAATAGACTAGAGAACAAGGTTGCCGTTGTTACCGGCGCCGGGACCGGCATCGGCAAAGCTACGGCGGTCAGGTTCGCCGCTGAGGGGGCGAAAGTTGTCCTGACCGGCCGGACCGTATCCCGCCTGGAAGAAACCGCAAACGAGATCAAAACAAAAGGTGGGATTTCGAAGGTCGTACAGTGCGATGTTTCCGACGAGAAACAGGTGCAGCACCTGATGGCCGAGACGGTAGGTGAGTTCGGGCAGATCGATATCCTGGTCAATAATCACGCCGGGGGACGCGGGGGCGGGCCCATCGCGGAAATGGACCTGGGTGGCTGGAACGAGACCGTCGCCATTGATTTGACCGGGACCATGCTCTGCTGCAAGCATGCCCTGAAATACATGATACCGCGGAAAACAGGGAGTATCGTGAATATCTCCAGCGTCGCCGGCAATTTCGGCGCCCCCGGCCTGGGCCCCTACAGTGCCAGTAAAGCCGGCCTGCTTGGTTTGACCATGACGCTATCCATGGAAGTCGGCCAGTATAATATCCGGGTCAACTCCATCAGCCCCGCGGCCACCCGTACCGAGCGGTTCATGGAACCCCAGCGGTCCGCGGCGAAAGCCCGGGGCATTTCCACCGATGAAATCATGAAAGAGATCCTGTCCCGTTATTCATTAGGACGGGTTGCAGAACCGTCCGAGGTAGCGGCGGCGATCCTTTTCATGGCTTCCGATGACGCCAGCGCGGTTACCGGCCAGAACCTGCTGGTCAGCTGCGGTTATCACCTGCTGCACCCATAGCATCCGGAGATCGGCCTCTTTCATAGTAGCGGGCAAATCTCGCCAGGGCATTGATGGCGCGGTCCATGGAAAAGTAGACGGGGAAGCCAGCTTTGACCAGCGATGCCTGGGCAGCGGCCACGATTTTGTTCGCCTGTTCGGAAAAGATGAAGCTGATGACGACGGCCGTCTTATGATTAACTTTGTCTGCCAGGTTCACCAGGGAACCGGCATATGCTTCCAATAACTGCACGGAGGCCGCCGGGTTAAGGTAGACGGGGATATGCACCAGCATGAAATGCGTCTCCGGCCAGGCGGCGATGGTTTCCAGGCTCTTTTCAATGCCCCCCTTACCCGCCCCACCGAACAGATCGACCGGATTGTTGAGGGAACTGCCGGCGTCTTGCGGCCAGATCTTCTTGAGTTCGTCCTTGACTTCCTGCGGCAGCGGCGGCAACTCCAATGCCAACCCGGCACAGAGGTCGGCCGAATATACCCCCACCCCACCCCCAAACCCGACGATGACCACATTCCGCCCTTGCGGCGGGGAAAGGAAACGGAACAACAAGGCGGTGTCAACAAGTTCATCCGGGCTGTTTACCTGGACGGCTCCGGCCTGTTTTATCAATCCGTGCCATACCCTCCCCGTTCCTGCCAACGAACCGGTATGCGAAGCCGCGCTGCGGGCACCGGCGGTAGAATTACCCCCTTTGAGGATGATGGTCGGTTTTACCCCCGCAGCCTGTTTCAGTACACGGGTAAAACGCGGCCCATCTTTAACGCCTTCGATATAGGCGGCGATGATCTGCGTTTCCGGGTCGCCGGCGAAATATTCCAGGAAATCAGTCTCATTCAAGTCGGCCGCATTGCCGTAACTGACGGCTTTCCCGGTATACAGCCCGCGGAAACCCGCTTCTCTGATCAGGTAGCTGCTGTGGCTGCCGCTTTGCGATAACAGCCCAAGAGGGCCGCTCTGCTTGGGCATCCCGGGGCTGAACGATAAGCCGGCCTGCGGACAATGGAAACCCATCCCATTGGGGCCAGTGATGCGGACCCCGCCGGCCCGGGCAATAGCAGCGACCTCAGCCTCCAGCCGTTTGCCATTTTCATCGCCCAGTTCGCTGAAGCCAGCAGTGAAGAAATGCACCAGCTTTACTTTTTTATCGACACACTCCTGCATCAGTTCGGGGGCGTTCCGGGCGGGGACGGCCGAGATCACGAAATCGACAGCATCCGGAACTTCACTCAAACGGGTATATATCTTTAAGCCGTGCACCTGACCGCCGCTGCGGTTCAGGGGATATATCTTTCCCTTGAACCCTGCTTCTAAAATCACGTTCAGGAAATTTCGTCCAGAGTTCGGCGGCGAAGCCTCACCGGAAACGCCGGCGATGGCAATGGCCTGCGGTTTGAAGAGAAAATCCAGGTCTGGAGGGATATGCCCTGTTCTTATTTCATTCATATGTCCCGTCCCTTTGTATAACGCAGTTTAGATAGCACGCTGCATGACACAGATATATACTACCCACTGCGTACGCAGTTTAGATAGTTGGGAAAACGCTGTCAACTTGAATTCGCTATTTTCCCCGGATGTTTGACGCTTCTATCGCCCTTTGATATTCTCTTCGTAAAGTCCTTTCTCACGTCGAAGGAGTACTGAGATGAAAACCAGGGTCACCGAACTACTGGGTTGTAAATATCCCATCCTGCAAGGAGCCATGGCCGGTTTGGGCGACTGGCGGTTCGCGGCGGCCGTAGCGGCGACCGGCGCTCACGGGACGATTACTGCTTCCGTTTCCCGCACGCCCGAAAAACTGAAGGAAGACATCCGCAACTGCCGCCAGGCAGGCGGCGGTTCTTTTGGCGTCAACCTGAGCTTCGGGCTCTGTCCCCGCATCGAGGAGATGCTCGAAGTCTGCATCGAGGAAAAAGTCCCCGTGGAGACGGCGATGTATAAACCCGATGCGCTGGCGAAACGCATCGTGGCTTCCGGACTGCCCTGGATACATAAAGCTGCCCGCATCAAGGACGCGGTACATGCCGCCCAGGTCGGCGCCCAGGCTGTCATCATCGTCGGGCTCGAAGGCACTGGTTTTAAAAGCCCGGAGCAGCTACCTACGCTGGCTTCGCTAGTCTGGCTGAACCGGTTGATCGACATTCCCATTATCGCCGCCGGGGGCATCGCCGAGGCCCGCGGTTTCGTTGGGGCAATGGGGATGGGGGCGGAGGCAGTCATGATGGGCACCGCTTTCATGTTGACCAAAGAAAGCCCCCTGAAACTAGCGCTCAAAGAGCAGATCATCAAGGTCAGCCCAGACGACCCCCGCCTGATCCGCCGTGTGCTTTCATTGCCGGATCCAAAGGCTTATGCCGAGGTCATGGCGATGCGCAGCAAGATGCCGCTGGACGCCTGGCTGCGGGCGGTGGAGCGGGTGAACCTGAAGGACAATCAACCGCTGTCTCCGGAAACCGCACCAGCATCGCCGGGGATTGAACCTTATGAATTCGTCAGTGCGGCCGACCCCACCCGCATGGTTTCGCTGGCCCTTACCGGCATCGACCGTATTCAAAGTATCAAAGAACTGGTTGACGGCATGGTAAAAGGGGCGGCGGATATTCTGGGGAAAATAGGAAAATTGAAAGATTGATACCTGTGTCCGGAGAGATACAGGCTTTTCAGTGAGAAAGACAACAACTCCGATATCTAGATTATATCCCTGACCCAGGAGACCGTATTATAATATCATCTCGAAGGAGTGAAGCAATTTTCGACAGTGATCGGTCAACAACATTCGACCTTCGTCCCGATCCTTCGATAGACTTCCCGATAAATGCGGGACAGGCAGGATGAGCGGGCCGATCGTATCGGACTTCTCAGAATGATATTTCGGTGATATTGTGACTCAGCTTCTTAAGCCCTGTCTTTCGAGAGGACTACGCCAGCTTTCCGGCCACCATTGTCTGGAGTCCGGCAGCGGTTAATCCAGCTTGAGGAAACCGGCAGGACTAGCCCTTACCGATCTTGAACATCTTGGTGCCGCACGATGGGCAAACACCCTGGGTAGCTGGCCTGCCGTTCTTCATAGTAATCGCCTTGGCACTCTTGATCTCTTTCTTGGCGCGGCATTTTACACAGTATCCCTGCATGACACACCTCCCCTTGAATTGCTACCAGAATATACGCTCGAAACGTGCCTGTCAATAGCTTCAGAGAGATTTTGCCAGATTTTACTTAAAATTTACTGTACGCTACGCTGCGGGATATAATGATTACCATGAACCAGAGAGGGAAGCCACTTCCGGTACGCTTCTATTCCGACTTCATCTGACCGTTCTGCTACGTCGCGGAACGGGCCAGCCTGTTCAGGCTGGAGCTGGAATTTGATATCGCCATAGAGTGGCGTGGTTTTGAACTGCACCCGGAGACGCCCCCTGGGGGGAAGGACCTGGCAACCCTGCATCCGCAAAAGGGGAAGCCCGATATGGGCAGTTACATCCAGCGGTTCGCCGCCGGTTTCGGCATCCAGGACATCAAACCACCAACCCGGCTGTCCAATACCCGCCGCCCCCTGGCCATGGCCGAATATGCCCGCGACCGGGGCAGGCTGGATACCTTCCGCACCCTGGTGATGGAGGCCTACTGGAAGGAAAGTAAAAACATCGAAGATGATACCGTGCTGCGCCAACTCGCGGCGGCAGCCGGACTTGAACCGGATACCGCCAGCCAGGCGACCGCCGACGCCACTTATCTGCAGCGTGTGGACGCAACCCGCGTGGAGTTTAAAAAACTAGGCGTCGGGGGTATACCAACCTTCATCATCGGCAGCGAAACCGTGGAAGGCTGCCAGCCGTATGAAATCCTGGCGGAGGCCACCCGGCGCGCCGGGGCCCGAAAAAAAGTAGTTTAGGCATCATTCCGTCATCTCATCTTCTTCGTAAACTGGCTTAAACCTGTCCGTTATGATATTCTCTTAGGCCAATACCTCATCCTGTATTCACTATTTCCGAATACAGGCCGGGAGTGTAATGGCAGGGTCGAAAAAGAAGGGCTTACTCAACATCTTTCCCGGCTGGTGGATCGTGCTCGCCACCGGTTTCGTGACCCTCTGGGGTCACGGCTATTATTCACAGGGCTTTTCCGCCCTGTTCAAACCGATATCGGCCGACCTCGGCCTGAGCCGGGCGGTGACCTCGGTGGCCTCCAGCATCGGCCGGTTCGAAGGTGGCCTGGAAGCGCCAATCATTGGCTGGCTGACGGACCGCTACGGCCCCAAGTGGGTGATGATGTTCGGGGCTTTCCTCATCGGACTGGGACTGCTGCTGATGGGGGTGGTGAATTCCCTGTGGGCATTTTACCTGGCCTGGGGGGTGGTGCTGGGGACGGGCATGAACATCGGCCTGACCATCCCCATGGACAAGGCGATCTCAAACTGGTTCGTGAAAAAACGGGGGGTGGCCCTCAGTGCCCGGGCGATCCTGCAGGGCTTCGCCACGATGGCGGTGCTGCCGCTGATCGCCTGGCTGATCGGCAGCATCGGCTGGCGGATGACCTGTGTCCTGGGCGGCGTCGTGATTCTGGTGGTGGGGCTGCCGCTGCTCTTTTTCTACGTCAAGCAGCAGCGCCCCGAATTTTACGGTTTACTGCCCGACGGAGCGGCAGCGGCCGCGCCGGACAAAAACCAGATGATCGGCCGGGGTATCGAATACGCGGCGCACGTGGACGAATATGAATTCACCCTGCGGCAGGCGATGCGCACCCGGGCCTACTGGCTCTTTATCACGGCCTGGACAGTGGGCAACATGGCCATCATGCCGATGATGGTGCATTTCATCCCCTTCCTCACCGATATGGGCATCGACCCGGTACGGGCCGCCTGGATGATGTCACTCTCCAGTGCCTTAGCCATACCCACCCGCCTCATCGCCGGATATCTAACCGATCATGTCAGTAAGCCCCGGATGCGGTTTATCGCCATCGGAACTTATCTCCTGATCGCTTCGGGAATCCTCGTCTACAAGCTGGGGCAGACCACGGCCATGGCCCAGGTTTTCCTCATCCTCTATTATGCCGGCTTTACCGCCAGCATTCCCCTATACACCGCCGTCGGCGCGCGTTACTTCGGGAGGAAAAGCATCGGTTCCATCCAGGGCATCACCACCCTGATGATGATGCCCTTCGGGGTTATCGCCCCCATTATCGTCGGCTGGATCTACGACCGGACCGGCAGCTACGCGACGGCCTTCAACCTCTGTATCGGCCTGCTCGTGCTGGCTTCAGTGTTGATATTATTCGCCCAGCCTCCCAAGCCGCCGGCGAAGATCACAGACATCAACAAGATATTATAGGTAAAACAACCTGAGGCTAAATAATAGATTTTGTTGAAACAACCTCAGGCACGGAGTGAAGCTAAAAAGTGTTTCATATATTTAGAGGGCAGAGACAGGGCTCTGCCCCTATAAAGGTCCGCAAGGAGCGAGGAGACGACAAGGAAAAACCCCTCACTTTCATCTCTCCCCTTAGTAAGGGGCGAGAAAGAACGTGCGAAAATAAGCCTCACGCTGACTATATTCTCCAAGATCATTATAATAACAACAATATATGATAGAAGATATGTTCTGATAGATAACGCATATAGTACATAGGTTCCGGTAGTTTGTCAAGGGGAATTCCGTAATGTGCTTTATGAATGAAAGAGAGCAAACAAAGAGTTTTTGAAATACGTTGGCCAGCGTTGACATCCAGTTTAACGGTAATTTCAATTGACAGCCAAAATAAGCGATCTCCAGAAAAGTACAGGCCGAGGTTTGACTGCCGGCTCCTGAAGCCGGTTTTATACTCTTGCTTACAGTTTGTGGAGTCCCTTGCTGCGATGGTATCATAGGCTGCCACTGGTGCAACAGGCTATCGAACCAGGGTACCACTTGAGGGGGGAGGGACGGTCCGAAGTTGACGGCATATAGTAACATGCCCGGAGCATAACAGGGACAAATATGAAATACATGATCAAAACGCTGGCAAGAGCGGAGCCGCTGGCAAATCTCATGTTTTCAGCCGTGCTGACCGGCGTCAGGGTACTGCTGTATATCACGGCATTAAGGTTCTCCTTTTTCAAGGAGCGGATAGGGGCGAAGAACCTGACCGTGGAAATCAGGCTCAAAGACAAAACACGGGGACGGTATTTCAAGTTCAGCGACGGCAAGATAACTTCCCAGAGCGGGATAGCGCCCAACCCAGAGGTAACGATGATCTTCGATAATGCTCGCCTGGCACTTGATATCCTGGTGCCACCCCGCAACCAGCTGGCGATGGTATCGGCGGAGAAAAATTTCCAGTTGAAACTGGAGGGCCCCGAAGAGTTGACAAACTGGTGGATGGAAACCCTCAGCATAATGCTGAATGCGGGCATACGATACGGCACGAAAGCCGGGGGCCAGGTTATGCGATACACAACCAACACCAACGGGGGGCCGGCCTTCGTCTACGTGAAACACGGCAAGATATTGAGGATCACGCCGATCGACTTTGATGCAAAGGACGCCAAACCCTGGACGGTTACGGCGCGGGGTAAAACCTTCACCCCGCCCCACAAGACCACTATATCTCCGCACAGCCTCGCCTTCAAGTCGCTGGTCTACTCACCGGACAGAATCATGTATCCGATGAAGCGAGTCGACTTCGATCCCAACGGGCAGCGCAATTGCAGCAACCGGGGTATCTCAGGTTACCAGCGCATCAGCTGGGAAGAGGCGCTGGACATCGTGGCTGCCGAGATACAACGGGCCAAGCGCGAGCACGGCCCCGGGGCTATCATGAACGGCAGCGGTTCCCATCATTTATGGGGCATCCTGGGATATTGGCTCGGCATCAGGCTGAGGTTCTTCAATAATATCGGCTTTACCCCGGTGGCCCACAATCCCGACAGCTGGGAAGGGTGGTACTGGGGAGCGATGCACCACTGGGGACACAGCATGCGCCTGGGGGCTCCGGAAAGCTACGGTACGGTTGAAGACTGCCTGAAAGAATGTGAGATGGTAGTTTTCTGGTCGAGCGACCCGGAGGCAACCAGCGGCGTGTATGCTGCATTCGAAGGCACCGTGCGGCGGCAGTGGCTGAAAGAACTCGGGATAAAGATGGTGCACATAGACCCGTACTACAACCACACGGCAGCCCTGTTCGGAGGAAAGTGGCTGGCGCCGCGTCCGTCCACCGGCAACGCCCTGGCGCTGGCCATTGCCTACGTCTGGATAAGCGAAGGGCTCTACGATAAAGAATATGTCGCCAAACGTACCGTTGGCTTCGATACGTGGAAAGATTACATTCTCGGAAATGAGGACGGGGTAGCGAAGACCCCCGAATGGCAGGAAGGGGAAGCCGGCATTCCGGCAAAGGATGTCAGGGCGCTGGCCCGGGAGTGGGGGAGAAAGAAGACCTATCTTGCCGCCGGCGGCATCACCGGCTTCGGGAGTGCGGCGCGCGATGCGACGGGAACGGAGTGGGCCCGTTCGATGGTCTGCCTGATGGCCATGCAGGGGTTGGGAAAACCGGGCGTGAATATGGGCGGCATGCAGCAAGGGACCCCGGTAGATACCGGATTCTACTTTCCCGGTTACGCCGAAGGCGGCATGTCGGGCGACCTCCAGGGCACGGCGCTGGGAATGCACTTATATCCCCGGTTCCCGCAGCTTCCTACCGTCAACACGGTGAACCAGCGCGTGCCCAGGCTGAATATTCCCGAGGCAATTCTCGAAGGCCACGTTTCCAGTTATCCCCAAGATTCAAAAACCGTGGAAGGGCAGTTTGCCCGGTTTGATTACCCAACACCGGGTTATTCCCCGGTAAAGATGTACTACAAGTACGGGGGTTCACACATCGGCACGATGGTAGAGACGAACCGCTACGTAAAAGCATACCGGTCCAACAAGCTGGAATTTGTAGTAAACCAGTCGATCTGGTGGGAAGGCGAGGCAAAATTCGCCGACATTGTCCTTCCCGCCTGCACCAGCTTTGAACGATGGGACATCAGTGAATTTGCGAACTGCGGCGGCTACATTCAACACAGTTTCAATCAATGCAATCACCGGGTCATCGTGATGCAGCACAAATGCATCGAGCCCGTCGGAGAATCCAAACCGGACTTCCAGATCTTCCTGGAACTCGCCAAGAGACTCGGGTTCTCGGCGATGTTTTCGGAAGGGGTCACCGAGCTGGAGTGGTGCAAGCGGCTGTTTGACGCCACTGACCTGCCCAAAGTGATTTCATGGAAAAAGTTCCTTAAAAAGGGCTACTACGTGGTACCGGCACCGAAGGAGAGCGCCCGGGATCCGGCTTCCTTCAGGTGGTTTGCCGAAGACAGGCCGAAAGACACTCCGGAAATAGCCCCTCTGCCCGGGGATTACAGCCAGCAGGTTTTCAAAGGCTTGCAAACGCAGTCCGGGAAACTGGAATTTGTCTCTTCCAGCCTCAGCCGGTTTGATGCCAACGATCCCGAAAGGCCGGTAATCAGCAAGTATATCCCGGCGTGGGAAGGACACCATACCACCGATTTATTAGTAAAATACCCTTTGCAGCTGATCACGCCGCACGCCCGATATAGTTTCCACACGATGAGCGACGGCAAGCACAGCTGGATAAACGACATCGAAGAACACCGCCTCCTGATCGACGGCTACTATTACTGGATACTGCGGATGCACCCTGCCGATGCAGAAAAACGGGGAATAAGCGATAAGGAACTGGTGAAGGTTTTCAACGACCGGGGTGCGGTGATCTGTGCGGTACGGACAACGGAGAGGATCAGGCCGGGCACGGTGCATTCTTATGAATCATCGGCCACCTACGATCCCATCGGCGAACCCGGGGCCTCACCGGACCGGGGCGGCTGTATGAACCTGCTGACGCCGAGCCGCCCGATCATCAAGCGGTCGCACAGCATCGCCGCCAATTCATGCCTGGTACAAGTTGAGAAATGGACGGCAGAGAAGAAATGAAGAAGTGGTACTTGACCATAGACGTGGCGAAATGCGAAAACTGCGGCAACTGTTTGATGGCCTGCAGGGACGAACATACCGGCAACGACTGGCCAAAGTACGCGGCACCCCAGGCGGAGCACGGTGGAAAATGGATCGAGGTATCGGGTAAAGAACGCGGGCAGTATCCATTCATCGATGTCGCCTACCTGCCGGTGACGTGCATGCACTGCGACCAGGCGCCGTGCATGGAGGCGGGAAAACCGGACGCGGTCAGCAAGCGGCCGGACGGGATAATCCTGATAGATCCGCAAAAGGCCAGGGGCCAGCGGAATATCGTGGCTGCCTGTCCATACGGAGCCATTTCCTGGAATGAGGAGCTGAACCTACCCCAGAAATGCACCCTCTGCGCTCATCTGCTGGACAAGGGGTGGACGGAAACGCGTTGTGTGCAATCCTGTCCGACCGGGGCGTTAAGGCTGATGCATACCGAAGAAGCCAGGATGGACGAGACGGCCAGAGCCGAGCAGTTACAGACATACTTACCGGAACGCGGCACCCGGCCTCGAGTGTATTACCGGAACCTGGAACGGTTCACGCATTGCTTCATCGCCGGCAGCGTGGCGACGCGCAACGGGGCTGCCGAGGACTGCGTGGAAGGCGCCGAGGTGATCCTTCGTAACGGTAAAGATGAAAAAATCGCCGTGAACATCACCGACAATTACGGTGATTTCAAGTTCGACGGGCTTCCGCAAAACAGCGGGAAGTACATCATCACAATCCGCCGCGGCGACGATAATATCAAGACCGTAGAGTGTGTCCTGAAAGACAGCTTGAATGTGGGAGTGGTATACCTCTGAACGGACCCGCTAACCCAGAAATACCAGCGGAAACAGTCAGCAACCCGGTTTTATCCGGCCTCAGCCTGGAGGGAAGAGAAAACAATAACACCGACGACGAATATACCGGGGGCACCCTGGCAAGGGAAAATTAAACTCGAAAATCTATGACTATTCGTCAGTTCCAGCAGAAACTGCATTGCGCAGCTGTTTGGCCTGGCTGCGATGATGTTTGGCGGCCAAGCGGCGTTCTTTTGAGCCCAGGGTCGGCCGGGTCTTATGGTGAGGACGGGGTTCCCGGGCGGCATTACGAATCATTTCGACCAGGCGGTCCAGGGCATCCTGGCGGTTGGCGGGCTGGGTACGGAAGCGACGGGCTTCGATGACCAGTTCACCCGCGGCGTTGATGCGGCCCCGGGCCAATGATATCAAACGCTGCCGGACAGCTTCGGGGAGGCGGGGGGAAGCCACCGGGAAACGGAGCCGTACGGCGGTAGAGACCTTGTTGACGTTCTGCCCGCCCGGCCCGGAGGACAGGATGAACTCTTCCTGAAGGTCATTTTCGTCAATGTTAATGGTGGGGGTTACTTGAATCATAATTGCGCTATATCCCTGACACCAGTATACATAAAGCCGTCTCAGATTAGCCAGGGGGAGGGGCCGCGGAACAACCTGAAGCTAAATGACGAAAAATCCCAATAATCTAAGATATAAATCCTAAAGAGTAACCAAAATCCCTTTTTTCCATAGGGCAGAGACAGGGCTCTGCCCCTACAAGAAAACCCCTCTCTGTATCTCTCCCCTTGGTAAGGGGCGAAAACCAAGACGGGGGTATTTTGGAAACATTTTTGAGTAAAGCCGGCTATCGACAAGATACTTTGAGTAAAGTCAAACAGGGTTTCACACTTTACTTAAACTGAGTTTTCAGGCAAGAACTTTGAGTCCCCATCTTAATATCTGGCGCGCCTGGAGGGATTCGAACCCACGACCACCGGTTCCGAAGACCGATGCTCTATCCACTGAGCTACAGGCGCATCTGCAGCCGGGATCAATTATACATAAATCCCGTAGTTATTATATCACGGTAAAAGCACGGGGCTTTTCTCTTGACTCAGGATATTGAATATTCTTAAGCCAGTAATCAGGCAGGGAATGGTCTGCGACCATCGCGCCTTAAAGCTGGATTTATATGATAACCGCACTGATACTCTCTAAATTAGTGTCTGGGGCGGGTGGGTCCGAACCCACCCCTACAAAACGACAGACATTAATTTTAAAAATCAGAAATGTGCTGAGTCAGGCATAATATCAGATACGGTCACAATACGGGGCTTTTTACTTGCAGTTTACCCTGCTCGTGAGCGATGAGGTAACGCAGGGCCAAGAGTATCAGCCCGTTCATGAACAGGCCTACCAGGGCAAGGAGCTGCTGTTCGTAGAAGGCGAAGACCTGGGTGAAAAAGATGGAAACCAGGATAGACAGGCGGAACAGGAGGTATCCCTGCAGCCGTGAGTGGGCCAACGTCAGCAGACCGAGGATGATGAGGACGCCCGAGACCCCCGGAAAGATGAACTGGGCATAGTCGAGGAAGGAGAGCGGCACGTCCTTGAGGTTGGCGAGCACCCCCCAACTGATCAGGATGGAAACGATGACCATGCCCACCGAAAGCGCCACGTTGAGATACTTGATACGGGCTCTCCTGGACCACACCAATCCCACCAGCAGGGCGATGCCCGTTACCACCCATAAAGCCAGGCCTAATGACCATTCCACCACCCCCACCACGGCATACAGCGAAGTCACCGAGGTGAAGGCAAACAGGATCACGATCAACCCGCTGAACCACCATTCCGTGCTCGCCCGGTTGTACAATTTATCGACTACTTCATGCATCTCGGCCATCAACCGCCACCGGGAGTGATCCGTTTCCCGGGTACTGCGGATGATTTGTGCCAGGTTTTCCCGCACCGACCCGGGCGGACAGTTCGCCAATAATTCCAGGGCCTGGTCCCGGGTATTGCTGTCCAGGCCCGCCAGGCTGCCCTGCAGGGCGATGTCGAAAGCATTGGCCAGGCTTTGTTCCGGCGACAACGGCCGCCGCCGCCCGATGGTGTGGATGATGAGGAAGATGACAACGAAGATCACATATATCAGGGCAATGGCGGGTTCAAAGAAATAATCGTTATCTTTAGTGATGAATTTACCCAGTTCATCGATAAAGGCGCCGAAACCCACGCCCCCGACGATGGCGGCGACGGTCTGCGCCCGGCGGTTCAGGGTGCCGAAGAGGATCAGCAGCGCCGCCAGCATAAACAGCCCGCCCCAGGTCAGGTGGGCGATGTGCAGCGGCCCGAAGGCCAGCTGCCCGTAACCGGTCATCATCAGGTACAAGCGGATAGCCAGCACGGCAGCTACGGCCGAGACGAAGAAGTCTTCCAGCAAGCTGCCAGCATCAAGGCTGCGGACGAAGACCGGTTCCCGGTCCAGGTAGCCGGTGATCCTATCCCAGATCTTCATAAAGCATCACGGCGGTTTTTCTATACATCAATTACCCAGTATCATATTTCGTAAGAACACCAGCTTCAATTTGAAAGATGCCATGGTTCATTTTTTACTGAGACGGTATACCAGTATTGCGATATGCAAAAGCAAGGTTTTCCCGTTAATAAACACCATACTCTTTGGTAAAGTCAACCATCATCCGCAAATTTTCCGGCCTGGCATGGTCGATCGAACTACCCGCTGACATGATGTACCCGCCGTCTTTACCGATATCGTCGATCAATTTCTTACAGTAGTCTTTGACGGCTGCAGAGGAGCCGGTCTGCAGCAGAGAAGCCGGCATATTACCCATGAGGCAGGTATGCCCACCCAAGACTCTTTTCGCCTTGTAGATATCCGTCAGGTCGAGCCGGGCAACGCATTTGCCGGGGGGAAGTTCACGGAGAAATTCCAGGCGGGAGGTCCAGTCGCCTTCACAGAACAAGCACGGCGTCAGCCCGGCTTTAATCACGCCCAGGATCACTTTTTTCAACGTGGGCCAATAGAACCGAGCGAACTGCTTCACGGACATGAAACCGTCCGAGCCCCGGTGAAAACCCATGAATAACAGCGGCGGGCAGCGGCTAAGGGGATTTCTTACGGGCAGGCCCCGCGCGAATAAATCCTGTGTGATCTTATCACAAGCCTTGAGCAGCTTTTCCGGCTGGCGGAACATATCCAACATCGTGCCCTGCATCCCGCGCAGGAAATCGGAGACGGCATCGAAGGGTGCCTGAGCGGTCCCCGGATTGAACTGAGGAAAGCCCAGTTTTTCGATTTCCACGTTAAAAGCCGCCATCCTGGCTTCCCATTTCGCCATTTCACGGCCAACTTTCTGCAAACGTTTGATGGCAGCAGCCACCTCCGGTTTGACCAAAGCATCCGCCAGAGTCAAGGCTCCCCGGTAGCTGTAACCGGTCGCGGCCAGCCGCGGCAAAGCTTCGAGTCCGGCGGTTGCGCCACACATCCGCGGCAGGTGATGCCGTAAGACAAAATCGGACAGGTCGTTTAAAAATACACCGTATTCATCTTCTTTCATCGCTTCCAGTTCAAGATATTGATGTGAGGCATTTAGCGGCACGCCATGGCCCGGCCACAGGAGCGGCTTCGGGTCCAGATATTCCAGGACTTTGCCGGGGAAGAAGGGGGTCACGTGAATCAAGTCCGGGGCATAGTCCCGGACCGATCTCTTCGTGGCGCGCAACCAGGCGGAATAATCGTACCAGGCGGCGGCAAAAGGGATGTTGTTATATGCAGCCGGGAAATAACTGAATTCGACCATCACCGGGACACGGTCCGGTTTTTTCAACTTGACCGCATCATCGATACGTTTTTCGCGCTCCCGGTATAATTTTTCCGTCTTGATCATTACTTCCCTCCAGCCTGCTACGGCAAGGCGCGGCCAGGCAAAAAGCTATTAAAAAATATAACCGCCATTGAAGAAAACTGGTTGGAATTCTAGCCACGTCCCCGGGATATGTCAATCCAGTCCGGGGTACGGCTTGCGAGGCGGTGACGATAAATCCGGAATAAGGAAATCTGAGCCGCCATTCCCAGACAGGCGATATGCCGGTGATACCATGCCAGGGAATCCGGGGGCAGGGGAGGGTATCTTCTTTTTTAGCCAATCCCCGGAAAATATGCCTAATCCCGGGACAATTATGCTATAATGCGGCCATGCGCCGAAAACTTAACTTGACGGCCGATATCAGGACACAGTTAGCTGCCGAACTGGTCTCTTTCCTGGAACAAGCAGGGCGGCTGGCGGCAGACCAGGGTCAACATTTATATCTGGTCGGCGGCCTGGTCCGGGACCTGCTGCTGCAACGGCCTAATTTTGACCTTGACCTGGTAGTTGAAGGCAATATTATTCCCTTAGCCCGGAAATTGGAAACGCTAACCCAGGCCAAACTCGTGGTCCACCCCGCTTTTCAAACGGCCAACCTGCGCTGGGACAAATGGAGGGTTGACCTGGTCATGGCCCGTTCCGAAACTTACCGGAAACCGGGTGCTTTACCCACGGTACAACCGGGGTCTTTGATGTCCGACATGTATCGCCGGGATTTTACCGTCAATGCCATGGCCGTGGACCTGGACCCGAAAAGTTTCGGGAAGCTGATCGATTACCTGGGTGGTTGGGAAGACCTGCTCAACCGTCGGCTGCGGGTGATGCATAATGACAGTTTCATTGATGATGGGACACGCATCTGGCGGGCGATCCGGTACGAACAACGGCTGGGATTTCACCTGGAAGCGAACACGCGGCGACTGTTAAAGCGTGATATTTTGATGTTGGAAACGATCAGTAAGGACCGCCTGCGCCATGAACTTGAAGCAGTGTTCCGGGAGGAGTACCCGGAAAAAGTCTTGAAAAGAGCGGCTGGCCTGGGCGTGTTAAGAATACTGCATCCGGCCATGAAAGTCGACCGGTGGCTGGGCATCAAGTTCAAACAAGCACGGAATCTGGTGGGGCAGGGAGAAGCTTCCACCGCACTATATTATGCACTGTTGGGATACCGGCTTTCACTCAACGAGGCGGAACAATTCGTCGACCGTTTGCATCTGTCCCGTTCCGGAACTGAAGTCATAACCGATACCATCGGCTTGAAGACCAGGTTGGACACCCTGGTCCAGCCCGGTATTTGCCAGAGTAAGGTCTTCAACCTGTTGGAAGAATATCCGGTAGCAGCAGTAACAGCCAACCTGATCGCAACCGATTCAACACCGGTGCGCCGGTGGCTGAAGTTATATCAAGATAAGTTATGCCACGTACGCACAACTCTAACAGGCAGGGACTTAAGCGAAATGGGCATCCCCTCCGGCCCCACGATGAAGATCATTCTCCGTGAAGTCCTGAACGCCCGGTTGGACGGCAAGGTGCGCAACCGCGAAGATGAGATAGCAATCGTCAAAGCCTGGCAGGAAAAAAGAGAAAATTCAAACGGCAGCCTTACCTAATTACCGAAAACAAGACCAGTAGTCTTTAAGGTTATTGCGGACCTGTTCGACGATCTTTTGCGTTTTAGCATAAATGGCGTCGGTCTCCACCGGCTGCAGCGGCGGTTCCGGTTCATCAAAATGATAGTCCCAACCAGCCAGACCCGAGACCTGGGTAAGCCAAGCATAGGGGAGGATCTTGCGGTTATACCCCGAAGCCAACAGGTCGATCTCTTTACCGTCACAAATTTTAGCCATGGTGCGGACCTTCTCTCCGATCATACGAAAACCCTCCAGCGTCAGGCCGAGCGATGTCAAGCCGTCGCTGAAATGGGGGTCGGAGCCGCCGTTGCGCACGATAACCTGGGGTTTATATTCCTTGACCACCGGTTCAATAATGCTTTCGAAGGCAAGGCGGTAGGAACGGTCGCCGGCGAGTTCCGGGAAAGGAACATTGACAGTGAAACCCCGTCCCGCCCCGGCCCCGACCTGGTTGGCAAAGCCGGTACCCGGATAGATAGTCAAGGGGTCCTGGTGGATATCGATAAAAAGGACGCTGGGGTCCTCGGTGAAATACTGGGTGGTACCGTTTCCGGCATGGGCATCGGTGTCCAGGATAAGTACCCGGTCCAGCTTTAATACCGAGGCCAGGTAAACGCCGCAGAAAGCGACGTCGTTATATACACAAAAGCCCTCGCCGAAACGACGTTTGGCATGGTGCAGGCCGCCGCCGACCGAGATGACCTTGGTGTACTGGCCGCCGGCGACCAGTTCGCAGGCTTTTTTTGCCTGGCCAATCACCAGCCGGGCAGCTACTTCCACCTTGCCGGGGGTACCGATAGGCAGGTTGTCGCCGCTCTGGAAGCGGAAGAATTCGGAGGGGTATTCCTCGCCGACTTCGATAGCATGGAAGAAGTCCTGGGTCATCTTGATGTAGTCTTGATCGCAGATAAGCCGCAGATCTTCTTCGCCGGCTGGTTCTGCCTGCAGGGTGACGTAATTGCCATTTTCAGGCACATTTTGCTGCAGGAAGCGGTAAAAAACGGTATAGCGGTCGCCGCGAAAGGGGTGTCCCGGGCCAAAGTCGTACTCCCTGAGCTCCGGTCGGTACAAGATTGCTAAAGGCATACCGCCTCCCAACAAGCCACTGCCTGGTATTTTCAATCCGGCCGGAGCCGGAGATAACTACAGGCGCGAATTTTATTTGGTACCGGCTACCTTAGCCGGGGCTGTTTCCGTTTTAGTTTCACTCTTGACGGGTTCCGCCGCCGGGGCAGCGGGTTTACTCTCTTCACTGGGAGCGGAGGAGGAAGTATAATTCTGTCCGCCCCGGTGGTCGGTTACATAGAAGCCGGAACCTTTAAAAATAATAGGCACCGAAGAAAACAATTTACGGGCTTTGCCGCCGCATTTAGGACAGGAAACCGGAGAATCGTCATGAAACCCGCGTTTCAGCTCAAATCTCGACGGACAGCAAGTGCATTCATATTCATAGATGGGCAACGCCATCACCCCCTCGATGATGTGTCGGATTACCTGTTATATACAAAATTGTTAGCAGTCAACAACTCAGACTGCTAACAAACATATTTTAGCCAATGATTATCCGTTAGTCAATAATACGTAATAATACCTTGAGCAGCAGGCTTACTGCAAACGGCGCAGCCGGGGGACAAACACAAACATGGCGAGAGAGAACACGGTTAGAACTGCGGCCAAGCTGCCGATAACCCACTGCACATTCATTTTTTCAGCAGCAAAAGAGGCAGCCAGGACGATCAGGCTGGAGGTGCCGAAGATCATCATCTGTACACTCATCACCCGTCCCCAATAAGCATTGTCCGTGTAATAGAGCAGCAGGGCATTAGTGACCGTGTTTCTAAGGGTATCGAACAGGCCGACGAGGAAAAACAAGGCCAGGGACAGTATCCAGGCGGTGGAAAAAGCAAAGCCCGCCAAAACAATACCTAAAAATATCGCGCCCCCGAGCATCATCAAACCCCGATGTTTATTCGGCATCGAGGCGATGATCACGGAAACCAACATGGCTCCTAAGCCGGAGGCGCTGATCAACATGCCGTAACCGGCATCGCCCACTTTCAAGATATCGTCGGAGAAAATGGGTAATAATGCCCCGTAAGGCATGGAGAGCATCATGGCGATGGTGAAGAAGACCAATATGGTCAGTAAAGTCGGCTGGCTTAAAATATAGCTGAAACCACCCTTGATCTCCGAGATGGAACGTGCCCGCCCCATCCGGGGGAGGACCTGGGGAGCAACTGCCGGCAAGAAACCGATAACGATCACACCGATAACGTACAGCACGGCCATGATATAGAAAACGGTGGCGAAGCCGAAACCGCTGATGATAAAACCCGTGGCCAAAGGAGCAAGGAAGCGCAGGATGTTCATAGCCAGGCTGCCCAAGGCGACGGCGTTCATGACCTTATCGGCTTCCACAATTTCGCGGACAATCGCCTGGTAAGAAGGGCTGGTGAGACCCATACCGATGCCGTCCAGCAGGAAAGAAACCCCCAGTATCCACCAGGAGGAGGGATGACCCGCTTCCAGGTAACCGAGGGAGAGCGGGACGGCCAGTATCAAAGCCATGAATATCTGTAAGGTCTGGCCCACCATAATCACATACTTCTTTTTGAAGCGGTCCGCCAGCATGCCCCCGATAGGTGACAAAAAGATAACGGGCAGGAAATTGATGACCATGGAGAGGCCCAACCACAGGGCAGAATCCGTTAAGCGGTAAACCAGCAGCGAACGCGCCGTCCCCTGCATATTACCAGCGGCCTGGGAAACCAGGTTGTTGATGAAATACAGCCGGAAGTTCGCGTTAGATAAAGAACTGAAAGTCCGGAGGTTACGAAGGAACACTTAATAAATATGGCATTTACCTGGCCGATTTGTCAATATCGATATTTTTCGGTATCGACATACTTGACTTTTTTCTTAACCTGTTGTTATATTGAAAAAAATAATACAGCGAATTCGTACGGGTGCCTGATGGCTCAAATGGAAAGCAAGTCCGGTGAAATTCCGGCACAGTCCCGCCTGCTGTAAGTCCTTCTCGGAAGGATAAGTCAGAACGCCGGCCCGTTAAGTTCCTTACTGCCTCCGCGGAGATGGGGGTCGGATTTTTCTTTTTAGAAGGAAAAATCCCCCTGTTCTGTTGAGCAGGGGGATTTTTTTCGCTAAGAAGGAGAAGAATGAACCGGCTCTTACGCGCTCTTGTCCCTGTCCTGTTGACCCTGGTCCTGTTCCTGGTGTCTGCGTGTAATTCATCCACAAAAACCACCACGCCGGCCGAAATCACAATTACCGACCAGGCCGACCGTACCGTCACCCTACCCGGCCTCGCCCAACGCATCGTTTCCATAGCTCCGGCGAATACAGAGATTTTATTTGCCCTTGGCTTGTCCGACCGTGTCGCAGCCGTGACCGACTTCTGTACTTATCCACCGGAAGCGACGGAAAAACCATCGATCGGCGGCTTCTATGACCCGAACATCGAGGAAATCATCGCTTTATCCCCCGACCTGGTTCTGGCTGCTCCGATACACACGGACCAAATAATCCCGCAACTGGAATCCAAAGGGATCACCGTGATCGCACTAGCCCCGGAAAACCTTGAGGAAGTACTGGAGGCCGTGGAATTGACCGGGAAAGTAACCGGTGCCAAGGACAAGGCGGCAGTCATGGTCAAAGATATGCGGCAGCGTATTAAGGGTGTTACCGATAAGACATCAGGTTTAACCACCGAACAAAAGCCGAAGGTCCTTTATCTCGTCTGGCACGACCCACTGTATGCCGCGGGGGCGAAGACTTTCCACGATGAACTGATGAGGCTGGCCGGCGGCGTTAATATGGTGACGGAGGAAGCCTATCCGGGTATCAACATGGAAACAGTGATCGATGCCAATCCGGATGTCATCCTGGCCGGTGTCGGTATGGGAGAGGGCGGGGATGCCCCATTAATCTTCGCGCAACAAGACTCCCGCTTGAGGGATGTATCTGCCCGGAAAAATAACCGGGTGTATGGAGTTGACAGCGAATTCGTCGACCGGGCGGGACCGCGCATCGTAGATGCCCTGGAAGAATTCGCCCGGTTACTTCATCCGGAGATATTTAAGTAAAAATGAAAATGAAGGCGCCGGAAAACAAGGGGGCCTTGCCTGAAAATCCCCGGCAGGACCAGCCGCCGTGGGCAACTTATCTGCTGCCCTGGCGTAGCCGCATCACCGCGATTATCGTTTTAAGTGCGGTACTGCTGGTAATCGCCGGTATAGCCATCACTATCGGCAGTGTGGCAGTACCCCTGCCGGATGTACTCCGCATCATACTGGACCGGCTGCCCTTCATCGATATTAAGCCTACCTGGCCGAACGGGGCCGGGATCATTATTGCGGACATCCGCCTGCCGCGGGTCATGCTGGCCGGATTAGCTGGAGCCGCCCTGAGTACAGCCGGGGCAACTTACCAGGGCTTATTCCGGAATCCATTAGCCGATCCATACCTGATCGGGGTTGCCCAGGGCGCTTCGCTGGGTGCAGTGGCCGGTTTTGTCCTCCCGGTCAGTGCCAGTTTCCTCGGAGTAGGCATCATCCCGATCTTCGCCTTCGCCGGGGCGATGGCCAGTATGGTCATTGTATATCTACTTGCCCGGCAGGGTAAATCGCTGCCGGTGACCACCCTGATCCTGGCGGGGGTCGCATTAAGCGCCCTGTTAAGTTCAGTCGTCTCCTACCTGGTCATCTCCTCCGGGGACAAGATGCACAGCATCCTCTTCTGGTTGATGGGCAGTTTCTCCCTCAGCCAGTGGTCGGATGTAGGGATGGTTTTACCATATATCATCGTGGGCACCGGACTCATATTAATGTATGCCCGGCCGCTGAACGTGATGCAGCTTGATGAGGAGCAGGCGCAGCAGCTCGGCATCAACGTGGAACGCATGAAAATCATCCTGCTGGCGGCCGCCACCCTGATCACCGCGGCCGCCGTGTCTTTTGTAGGTACGATCGGTTTCGTGGGCATCATCATCCCGCACGCCGTGCGTTTGATATGGGGCGCCGACCACCGCTTTCTACTGCCCCTGTCTGTGCTGTGCGGCGCGATTTTCATGGTACTGGCCGACCTGATCGCACGGACAATTCTAGCACCTACTGAAGTCCCTGTCGGTGTCATTACCGCCCTTTTCGGCGCGCCATTTTTCCTGTATCTGCTGCGCCGCCGGAGGAAGGTGATTTTCTAATGATAAAGATCGAACTGGAAAATGTCGCTATCGGGTATTACCACCGGCCCGTACTGGAGGACCTTACCTTCAACGTGCTGCCCGGAGACCTGGTGGGACTGATCGGCCCGAATGGTTCGGGAAAGTCAACCATCATCCGGGCACTGACGCGGATCATCACGCCGATGAAGGGGAAAATATATCTGGACGGACGGGAACTGGCCAGCATCAGCCGGCATGAGTTGTCGTTGATGCTGGGGGTAGTACCGCAACTGCCCCTCCTCCCCAGCGCTTTCACCGGTTTTGAAATCGTTTTGATGGGGCGCAACCCTCACCTGGGCATGTTCGGCAACGAAAAAGCCCACGACCTGGAAATCACCTGGCAGGCCATGGAGATGACCGGGACCGTGGAGCTGGCAAAGAGGAACATCGGGGAGATGTCCGGCGGCCAGATCCAGAGCCTGCTGATTGCGCGCGCCCTGGCCCAGGAAACCCGGGCGATCCTGCTGGATGAACCGACGGCTAACCTGGATATCGGCCGGCAGATCGAGGTGCTGTCACTGATCAAGCGGTTGTGCCGGGAGCGGAATATCGCCGCCATGGCCGCCATCCACGACCTGAACCTGGCAGCGCAGTACTGCAACCGGCTGGTACTCATCAGCGAAGGCCGGTTATTCAAACACGGCACACCTACTGAGGTCATCACCGCCGAAAACATCCGGGTGGTCTACAAGGCAGAACACTGTGTTTTCCGCCACCCGTTGAACGGCCTGCCCGTAGTGCTGGTCGACGGCAATGGAAATTTCGGAAGCGAGGGGAAAATCGATGGCTGATTCCAAAGGACTGGTGATCGTCCATACCGGCAACGGAAAAGGCAAGACAACCGCTGCCCTCGGCCTGCTGCTACGAGCCTGGGGCAATGGTATGAAGGTCGTCATGCTGCAATTCGTGAAAAGCCCGGAGCGGGCCTCCGGGGAACATAAAGCGGCACAGCGGCTGGGGATTGAAATCGTACCCGGCGGCGCCGGCTTTATTTTCGACCCCAAAGATACCGGGCAGCACCGCGCCCTGGCCGTCGCCCAGTGGCAGGAAGCGCGCAAGAGAATCGAGTCGGACAAGTACGACATGATAATCCTGGATGAGTTTACCTATCCGTTATCATTCGGCTGGACACCCCCGGAAGAAGTCTTCGAGGTACTAGACCGCCGTCCGCAGCGCCTGCATGTCATCATTACGGGACGGGATGCCCCGGGGGCATTACTGGATTACGCGGACACGGCCATCAACGTGGTCGATATCAAGCACCATTTCAAGAAAGGGATCAAAGCCCAACCGGGCATCGAGATTTAGAGGCTGTGTCAGAATGTCCTTTCTAAGAAGTGAAAGAACAGCAGCCCACCGTCCCGATTCTTCGACAGGCTTCCCGATAAATGCGGGACAGGCAGGATGAGCGGGCCGATCGTATCGGACTTTTTAGAATGACGTTTCGTGAATATTGTGACACAGTCTCCTAGTTGAGGGAATTATTTGAGAGCAATTGTAATCGGGGGGGCCACCAGCGGGGCAGGAAAAACGACCATCGCCACCGGCATCATGGGGGCGCTGGCGCGGCGGGGATATAAGGTCCAGTCTTTTAAGGCCGGGCCGGACTATATCGACCCCAGCTATCATACCTGGATCACAGGGAATCCTTCACGCAACCTGGATACCTGGATGCTGCCCCAGGCAGCGGTTAACGAGTTGTTCCAGCGGGCGATGAAAGAAAAGGATATCGGCATCATCGAGGGGGTAATGGGACTGTATGACGGCCATGCGGCCACCACCGACGAAGGTAGTACGGCCGAACTGGCCAAGCTACTGCATGTCCCAGTCATCCTGGCCGTCGACGGCAGCAACGGCGCCCGCAGCATGGCGGCGGTGGTCAGGGGTTACCGGGACTTCGACCGAGACCTGAACTTCGGCGGCGTAATTCTCAACAGGATAGGGAGTGAAAGCCATTACCAGATATGCCGGGAAGCAATCGAGCATTATACCGGGGCACGAGTGCTGGGTTACCTGCCACGGCGAGACATCCTGACCATGCCGGAACGGCACCTGGGGCTGATACCCACGGTCGAAGGCCCGGCCAGTCAGGAATTCCGAGAAGCTCTAATCAGCCAGTGCGAAGCGACGCTGGACCTGGACACGATAATCCGTTTAGCCGAGGGGGCGTCTCCTCCCGCCGCCCCTCCGGCATTATTTCCTGCGGCACCCCAACCGCCAGTGGTCCGCATCGCGGTGGCCCGGGACAAAGCCTTCAGCTTCTATTACCAGGACAGCCTGGACCTGCTGGCCGCCTGGGGCGCGGAACTGGCTTTTTTCAGCCCCTTAAGCGACAACCAGCTGCCAGTGAATAGCCACGGCCTTTATATCGGGGGCGGTTTCCCCGAGATGTATGCCGGGGAACTGGCGGTAAATGAACCGTTAAAAGCAGAGGTGAAAGCCGCGGCGGTTTCGGGCATGCCGATATACGGTGAATGCGGCGGGCTGATGTACCTGGGAGAATCAATCCGGGATTTCGCCGGCCGTGTAAATACCATGGCCGGTATTTTACCGCTTTCTTCGCGCATCGATAACACCCGCCTGACACTGGGATACCGCACAGTGCAAGCTTTGGCAGACGGCCCGCTGCTGCAGGAAGGGCAAACCGTGCGCGGCCATGAGTTCCACTGGTCCACCCTGGAGAAAAGTGGAGGGGCGGCACCAGCATACCGGGTACTGGAGAAGAGCGGCGGGGAGGAGGGTTTTCAGCAGGGGAATATCCTGGCTTCATACATCCACCTGCACCTGGGGGCACTGCCGACACTGGCGCCCCGCTTCGTAGAGAGGTGTCATAGATTCCAAAGGGATAAAGGAAAGAGCTGCGGAGGGCATAGGAAATAGGATGACTTTATTCGATATGCCCGAGTTATTGATATTTCTGCTGGCGCTGGTGATCGACCAGGCCCTGGGGGAGCCGCCCAATCCGGTACATCCTGTCGTGTGGATGGGGAACTGCATCAAATTACTGATGAAAGTACCGGCCGGCCGGTCCCGTTCACATGCCTTACAGTTCCTCTATGGCATCCTGGTAGTTCTGTTAACAACCGGCCTTTTCACCACTGCGGCTATTTTCCTGTTGTGGTGGCTGAGAGGCGCCAGCACCCTGGCTTATATCCTGGTGGGGGCGATGCTTTTCAAGACCATGTTTTCCCTGCAGGGGCTGCGCGCGGCAGCATTAAAGGTAAAGAACCTGCTGGTGCAGCACAAGCTGCCCGAAGCACGGTCAGCAGTACGCGCCCTGGTAGGACGAGATACCACGCAGCTTGACGAGGGTCAGATCGTCTCGGCGACGGTGGAATCAGTGGGGGAAAACGGCTGCGACAGCTTTGTAGCCCCGCTGCTGTTTTTCGTCTGCCTGGGAGTGCCCGGGGCGGTGGCTTACCGGGCCATCAATACCCTGGACAACAGCATCGGTTTCCGGGGGAAGTACGAATACCTGGGCAAGTTCGCGGCGCGGCTGGATGATGTAGTAAATTTCATCCCTGCCCGGCTGAATGCGCTGTTATTCGCCGCGGCAGCCTGGTTTTGTCGCCGTGATGCGGCGGGGGCATGGCGGATCATGCGGCGGGACCACAGCAACCCGGCTAGCCCCAACGGCGGGTGGACGATGGGGGCCATGGCCGGCGCCCTGGGAATACAACTGGAAAAAACCGGATATTATAAGTTAGGCGACAGCCAACGTCCCCTGGTGCCGGCGGTTATCGATGCCGCGATATCTGTTATGATGTGTACGGCAGTAATCTGGACACTGGTATTAGCTGCCGCACAGGTAGGATATTATGTACTTACCCAGACCTAATATCGAGCATCTGGCTGTGACGGTGCACGGTGGTATCGACCATGAGGAATTCCAGCGGTTGGGGCTTGACCCCACGCGGGTTCTTGATTTTTCCGTCAGCGTGAATCCTTACGGCCCACCCCCCGGCATCCGGGAGGCCATGCTGCGGGCCGATATCGCGGCTTATCCCGATTCGCAGTCCACCCTATTCCGGGAAAAAATAGCGGGAAAACTGCAAATTGAGCCCGACAATATCATCACCGGCAGTGGTTCCACCGAACTGATACGCCTGGCGGCCACGGCCTTTTTCGGCCCGGAACATACCGTCATCATCCCACAGCCAACTTACGGTGAATACGAGACGGCCTGCCAGTTGACCGGCGCCCGCATCCAGAAACCATGGATGCTCGGCGAACCCGGTTTCCGGCTGAACCTGGGCCGGATGAAGGAATTGATCACCGAATATCAGCCGCGCGGCCTTTTCCTGTGCAATCCCAATAACCCTACCGGGGAATATCTGCCCCGGGAAGCGGTTAATCACCTGCTTTACCATGCTGCTCAGAGTATCATCGTGCTGGATGAAGCTTACGTGGCCTTTACCGATAATCCCTGGAATTCACTGGAGTTGACGGAGACCGGCCGCCTCATCATCGTCCGCTCGCTGACCAAGGACTTCGCCCTGCCCGGATTACGGTTGGGTTATGCCCTGGCAGACAAATCGCTGATATCAGTCCTGGACCGCATCAAGCCGCCGTGGAACGTCAGTGCCCCCGCCCAAGCCGCGGCGTCCTTTATCCTGGACCAGGACAGCTATCTGGCCGAATGTACCGGCCGGTTGCGCGAAGCCCGCACCTTCCTGATTTCGGGACTGCAGCAGCTCGGTTTTCCCATCGTCCCTTCGGCGGCGAATTTTTTCCTGGCGCAGGTCAGTGATGCCGCCGGCTGCCGCCTAGCCCTATTGAAACAAGGCTTCCTGGTACGCGACTGCACCTCTTTCGGCTTGCCGGCATATATCCGGCTGGCGCCGCGGACGATGCCCGAATGTGCAAAATTCCTGGCCGCCATCGACACTCCGGAGGTACGCCGTTATGCCCGCTAAGACACTGATGGTACAGGGTACCGCTTCCTCAGTAGGGAAAAGCATCCTGGTCAGCGCCCTGTGCCGCATCTTCAAGCAGGACGGGCTGAAGGTGGCGCCCTTCAAGTCCCAGAACATGGCTCTCAATTCCTTCGTGACCCCGGAAGGCGGGGAGATCGGCCGTGCCCAGGCGGTACAGGCCGAAGCCGCCGGCGTGGCGCCTTCGGTCGATATGAACCCGGTTTTACTGAAGCCGGAAGCGGACGCCCATTCGCAGGTGGTCGTGATGGGCAAGGTCTGGAAAAACCTGCCGGCCCGGGACTATTACGAGCATACACCATACCTGGCCGGGGTGATCAAGGAATCCTTTGCCCGCCTCGCGGCCGCCTACGATGTCATCGTGATCGAGGGTGCGGGCAGCCCGGCCGAGATCAACCTGCAGGAACAGGAGATCGTCAACATGTGGGTAGCGCGGACCTTCAACACACCGGTACTGCTGGCGGGGGACATCGACCGGGGCGGGGTCTTTGCTTCCCTAGTGGGCACGCTCGACCTGCTGGATAATAGTGACCGCGGCCTGGTCAAAGGGCTCATCATCAACAAGTTCCGCGGCGATGTTTCCCTATTGAAACCGGGGCTGGATTTCCTGGAAAAACGCACCGGCAAGCCGGTGCTGGGCGTGGTGCCTTTTTTCAAAGAACTGCGCATCGCCCAGGAAGATTCGGTCTGGCTGGAAGAGAAACACGAGGCGGCGGACAAAGGAGGCCTGGACGTGGCGGTGATCGGCTTGCCGCACATGTCCAACTACGATGATTTCGATCCCCTGGAAGAGACGGGCTGTACCCTGCGATACGTGGGTTCGGCAGACCATCTCGGCAGCCCCGACCTCATCATCATCCCCGGCACCAAGACCACGGTGGCAGATCTGAACCACATGCGGGCACACGGCCTGGCCCAGGCAGTACGGCGGCGCGCCGGCAGCGGCACCCCCGTGATCGGTATCTGCGGCGGCTTCCAGATGCTGGGGAAGAAGATTAACGACCCCAGCCACGTGGAGTCGCCGGAAGACAGCGTGGACGGCCTGGGGCTGCTGGACATCGAGACCACCTTCACCCCGGTAAAGACCACCACCCAGGTCAAAGCCCACGTGCTGGAGGGCAGCGGCCTGCTGCAGGGGTTGGCGGGGGAAGAAATCACCGGCTACGAGATACACATGGGGCTGTCGCACAGTGCCCGGGCCCGGCCGGTCTTTCATGTCGGGGAAACACCAAGGGGAAAGGCGGACTATGATGACGGGGCGGCTTCGCCTGACGGCAGCATCTTCGGCAGCTACATTCACGGCCTGTTCCATAACCCGTCATTTACACGGAAGCTGTTAGTACGGCTGGCAGAGATGCGGGGCATAAACCGTACCGCGGCCGCGGCGGTGGACCGGGACGAACAGTACGATGAACTGGCCCGCATGGTGCGGGAGAGCCTGGATATACGCCAGATAAAGAAAATAGCAGGAATAAAATAAAAAATCCTAATTTCTAATTTCTAAATCCAAAACAAATCCCAATTTCCAAGTAACAATAAACAAAATATAACCTGGGAGGACAGGCGTCCCGCCTGTAGAAATCCATCTATATCTTCCTTTGGAAAAGGAAGAGGAATCAGGATACCACGAGCCCGCTCATACTGAGCCCGTCGAAGTGGAGCGGGCGTAACCCGGGTCATGGTATAACAACCCCTTTCCAGCTTTCCCCCTGGTAAGGGGAAAGTAGTCAAATTTTAAAAATTATGGAGGAACGAATGAAGCTGGTAAAAGGGAAACAGGCTGATTCGTTTCGCGCGATAAACATCAATCATACCAACACCTCGCTAATCTCATTCATTGCCAACAAATCTAACATGAT
>CAZSHH010000008.1:47527-58847 GCA_964606525.1 uncultured Dehalococcoidales bacterium | reverse complement strand
GCAACTACGGCACCGCCTGGCAGAACCAGCAGAAGGAATTCGCCAACCTGCCGGCCCCGGTCCTGTTCACTACTAACTGCATCATGATGCCGCGGGACACGTATATCAACAACATCTTTACGACTTCGGTCGTGGGATATCCCGGCGTGAAACACATCCCGGAAAAGAACGGGAAGAAGGATTTCACGCCCATCATCCAGAAAGCATTGGAATTAAAGGGATGGCCGGAGGACAAGCAGTTCACCGGCATCAACGGCGGGACCGAAGTGACCACGGGCTTTGCCCGGAATACGGTCATGGGTGCTGCCGGCACCGTGATCGACGCCGTGAAATCGGGCGCCCTCAAGCACATCTTCCTGGTAGGCGGGTGCGACGGGGCCAAGCCCGGCCGCAACTACTATACCGAGTTCGTGAAGAAAACCCCCGCCAATACCCTGGTCCTGACCCTGGCCTGCGGCAAGTACCGTTTCAACGACCTGAATATCGGCGAACTCGGCGGGCTGCCCCGCCTGCTGGACATGGGGCAATGCAACGATGCCTATTCCGCCATCCAGGTGGCGGTCGCCCTGGCGGGTGCTTTCAAGTGCGGCGTGAACGACCTGCCGCTGACCCTGGTCCTCTCCTGGTACGAACAAAAAGCAGTGGCCATCCTGTTGACCCTGCTCTCCCTGGGCATCAAGAATATCCACCTGGGGCCTTCGCTGCCGGCGTTCATCTCACCGAACGTATTAAAGGTCCTGGTAGAGAAATTCGATATCAAACCCATCTCCACCCCGGAGGCAGATATGAAAGCGATCCTCGGCGGGTAGATTAAACTCCCGGAACCCTGGCATAGTACCCGGGTTCCGGGACGACCAAATTCGAGCATCATAATTACCGCAGCAAACATACTCAGGAGAAGCAGCCGTGTCAGAAAATAAAGCGATCGTGGTCATTTCCCAGGAATGTAAGGCGGAAAAAGAAACCGAATTCAACGAATGGTATTTCCACGTCCATATTCCCATGGCCATGAAATACCCCGGACTGAAGAAAGCGACCCGCTGCCGGGTACAAACCAGCAGCAACGGGCAAAAAGGATACCTCACGATTTTCGAGTTCGAAGACCAGGCGGCGATGGCCGGGTTTGTGAAAAGCCCGGAAGTAGCCGCCACCCTGGCTGAAATGAATGAGAAATGGCAGGGGAAACTGCCGTTTGAGATCAAGTGGCGCAACGAATACGAAGTCATGCAAACCTGGGAGAAATAACCCGAGGAGTACAGAAATGGAAATCATAAATGCGAAAACCGCCCCACCTATCGACAACCCGCACAAAGTGCATGTCAGCAAACTGTATGATACGGAACACGCCCTGGTAAACCTGATCACACTCCAGCCGGGTGAAACATTAAGGCGGCACATCACACCGGTGGACGTCTTTTTCTATGTCCTGGAGGGTACGGGGATCGTCGAAATCGGGAATGAAAAGCAGGAAGTCGGGCCCGACCACCTGGTCAAGAGCCCGGCGAAGGTGGTCCACTGCTGGTATAACCAGGGCAGCCAGGTTTTCCGCGTGCTGGTGGTGAAAGTACCCAAGCCGAAAGAAGCGACCCAGGTACTTTAACTGCTTGACAAGAAGAGAGTTCCAAGGGATGGGTCTCGGACCCACCCGGCTCAAGCCCTGGCATATTGATCATGATTAAGGCAACCCGATAATCCAGCGATAGGGCGGGATGGTCACAGACCATCCCCTACAAGATTACCGGTTTTTGGAACCAACCGAGATTGGAACACCCTCATCCCGGCCTTTGCCGATTCATTATATTCATACGGCATCCCGTACGAATGGGGTCAGTCGGGACTCCCATCAAGGGAGAAGGGGCTAACCGGGGTTTAGGAGCTGTCTAAAATCTGAGGGAGAAGGAGTTAACCATAGTTGTTAGTTCTCTCGCCCCTTGCGGGAGAGAGTCAGAGTGAGGGGTACTCCGTATTTCGTATTTTCGCTAATAGTATCTGCCGTACTTCTCCACCGAATCAATCATCGCCTTGACGTTCTCAGGCCTGGCATCCTGGGTGAAATCGGTCGAGCAGCGCAGGATGAAGCCGCCGTTCTTGCCCACCTTCCCGATGAGCTTCTTACAATATTCCTCGACGGCCGAAGGGGAGGCTACCTGGAGCATGGCGATGGGCACGTTGCCCATGATGCAGGCCCTGTCGCCCAGCATCTCCTTGGCGCGGAAGATATCCGTTTCGGCAAAGCGGATCAACATACTGCCCCTGGGATACTGGGTGAAATAATGCAGCTGATTATCCCGCCGGCCTTCGAAAAACATGGATACGATGTCATAGCCTAATTCGAAAGTCTTGGCCATGGCCTGTTTCCAATACGGCCAGACGAATTCCTCGAACTGCTTGTTGGAGAAAAATTCATCGGAAACGCGATGCGCTTCGCCGGAACTGCCGATGGTAGGCCGGCCTTTTTGTTTGACGGCGGGCGTAGCGCGGGCGATGCGGAAATCGAGCATCAACTGCAGCGCCGCCTTGAGTTTTTCCGGGCGGCGGTACATGTCTTTCACCACGCCGTTGAAGGTCCGGAAGGTATTGGAAAAACCGGAGAAGGGGGGCATGATGCCGCCGCGGGCGGGGAAGGGTTCAGCAAAGCCCAGGTCCGACATCTCCTGGATCATGGTGCTGATAGTTTTTTCGCGTTTGGCTTCCGCCTTGCCGGCTTTCTGCATGGCTTTGACAACCGGCATGAATTCCGGAGAGGCCAGCATGCGGGCGATCGGTTCGACATTGGCCCCGAAACCCATCAGGGGCGGCAGTTTCGCCAGCGGCTGCAGGGAACCATACACCCGGGGCAGCAGGTAGCGGATCATGTAGTCGGAAGGGTCGGTGAGGAAGATATCGTACTCGTCTTCCTTCATGTATTCTTTCTCGGCGATCTGGAAGGGGACATCGGGGGGGAGGGTGCCGCCCGGCCAACGGGTGTAGTTCGAGGCCAGGGCTTCCAGAGCCACCCCTGATTCCCGCGGTTCCCAGCCATATGAGTCCGGATCCATCTCCACGATCATCTTCTTGAAGGCCATCTTCCAGGCGGCGGTATCATAATAAGCTGCGGAGTACGGTATCCCGGCTAATTTGCAGGCGAAAAAGGTCCCTCCGAAGATCACCGGCACCCGGTCCGGCACTTTCAACTGCAAAGCGTCCCAGAGCCGCTTTTCCCGCTCCTGACGCAGTTCCTCGACGCTCTTACCGTGCTTTTTCTCAATGGCCTCTTTTAACTGCTGGTCTTCCTTCGTCATCTTCCTGGCCTCTACCATATCAACACGCTCCTTGGGCTTTATTTGCATTAATTGAACCCAGAATCTGGCACCCATTCTAGATTTCCAGGTGATTGGTGTCAATCGCCGCAATGGCCGTTCTTTAGTCATTGGTAGCAGCACTGATATCCGGGGGATCACAAGCACCTACATGTTAAGTTGCTTTTAATACAAATTGTTTTCCGAACTACAGTTTTCGGGACTTACCCTATATCATATGAATGGTGAATGCCCTTATCTTTTGCTCCTGCCAGTTCTGCCGCAAGTTCTGCCACCATCGCTGCCCCGCTGCGGTATTGGAAAGGCCACATGCTCTTAAGGTCGAAGAAAGCCGCCCGGTCGCCGTCTTTCAAAACATGGCCCAGGTCCGGCTGAAGGCCGGGCATAGCGCTTAAATACCCGTTAATGAAAGTGATGCCGCGTTTTTCTGCTGGTATATTCAATCGTGCCAAAAGGTCACCGACCGTACTATTTACCGCAAGTTTGATATGGAAATCGGCAGTACCGTGACCTTTCTCCGCTTCCGCATACTGTGATAGTTCCCCATAGAGATGGACTTCAACCGTGATTTCGACCAAATCATCCTCCGCCGATCGGGGGAAACATCGCTACTTCATCATCATCATTTAACAGATAATCCGGTTCGCGGGCACGACCGTTAACTATTATGACCTTCGCTTCCGCTTCTGATAAGTGCAGATCCTTGATCAGATGCAAAATCTTGCTGCCATCGGGTAGGAAGACAGAAAAAGTCTTGCCCGCTTCAATTCCCGAGACATGGTCTGCCAGCGTAGTGAACAATCTTACTTTCACGCGCATCGCAATCCCAGAGTGGGGAGGATGGGCTGATTACCCCATCCTCCCGTTAAAATATCTCACTTAGAGTTCGGCGTAGACTGAATCCAGCATACTATCCGAAATATCAAAAACAACATTATGCGGCGGCAGCGGTTCGCGTTTCATGAATTCGGGCAACCGGTCATGTGCGGCACCGAGCCCTGCTTTCTCATTGAAAGTCCGTTCCGCCTTCAGGATACCGGAACCGATCTTAATCACATCCTCGGCGTTCCATGCCGTACCCAATACCCCGTTACATTCATCGATCATACCCTGGTAGCCGGCCGGGATATCGAGTATCGCAAAAGCGATAAACAGGCAGTGGCCGGTGGTATCGATAAAAGCGGTAGTTGCCTGGAAGGCACGGCTTAAAGCCGCTTTGCCTTCGGTGCTCAAGGGATCAGCTTTGCCGCCGACACTTAATATTTCCGGGGCGATGGTATAACCGGCGGTATGGTCCGCCCCCATCGTGGTTGTGGCATAGGTAATACCGATACCTTTAACCGCACGCGGTTCGTAAGCCGGCATACCCTGTCCCTTGACGGTGGGGATGTGTGTTACCCCGAAAACTTTCCCGGCGGTCTCCGTTCCGCTACCCAGGATACGTCCCAGCGGGGTCCCGCTGCCTACCTCGTGCATCATTTGGATCGCTTTCTTGCTATCTCCAAAAGGCAAGATGCCCGCCGCCATGGCTACGGCCATAGTATCGCCCATCTCGATGGTATCCAGACCGTAGGCGTTGCAGAGCATAACCATTTCGGCGATATCATCCAGGTTGTCGATGCCGCAGTTAGCCCCCAGCGCCCAGTCGGATTCATATTCGATACAGGAGACATGTTCTTTACCATCTGGCTTATACCAGGTGTTGGAACACTGGATGATGCACCCCGGACTGCAGGCATGATTATATAGTTCCCGGTTCAGGCGCTGCTTATTGCCGGCGAAAATGGCTTCCCCGGCGATCTTACTTGCACCTTCGAACCGCCCGGAGGTAAAGTTGCGGGTCGGCAGTCCACCGGCTTCATTAAGGATATTCACCAGCACCGCGGTGCCATAAGTATTCAACCCGCCTTTAGGCTTGGTAACGGCATGGGTATGCAGTGCCTCGACCATCTTCTCCCGTCCCTGCTGGAATAAAGCATTATTACTCACAACAACCCCGGGAGCGCCCTCTTTATTCAGGACGATAAATTTAAGCTTTTTACTGCCCAGTACGGAACCAAGGCCGCCCCGCCCGGCATAACGGGTGGGACGCCTTACGATGTCGTTGAATACGATGCCGGCGTTGCCGTAACCCCGTTCCCCGGAAACACCGCAGCCGGCGACCGATACCCTGGAGCCGAACTTCTCATATATTTTGGGAAAGACTTCGTAGAGGTCTTTGCCGGTGTATTCGGTAGCATCAAAGAACTCCAGTCCGGGTTTGCCTGTACTGCTGTCCCATGATAGATAAATACCCCAGTACTTGTCCTGCTCCGATGGTTGCCCTTCCACCACCAGGGCTTTGATCTGCAGCGAAGCCAGGTCGGCTGCCCATGAGGTCCCGGCGTTGGCTTCTTTAATCCCTCCCGTGAGCGGTGATTTCCCGCCCACCGAGACCCGGGAAGAAGTCGGTGCCGTAGTGCCGGTCAAGATTCCCGGAGCAAAAACAACTTTGTTATTGGGGCCGAGGGGATGGGCTGCAGGTGGGACTTCAGCAGCGACCAGGGATGAAGTCAGCCAGCGGCCGCCCAGGTTGGGATTTGTACACTCTTCAAGGTGGTAAGTACGGTCGGTCATATTTATACGCAGGACTTTAGACATGATTCTCCCTCCTTTATCATGCGTGTTGCCCTGGAATTATGCCCGATGAAAGTGAATAACCTGATTCCCGGCCAGACTTCTCAGTTCCACGGTGCTCCAGTCGTAGACCAAGCAGCCAGCCGGTAGATGTGTTATACGGTCTTACATATCCCGGAACCTATTTCGCTTTTGTATCATCACATCATTTCCTTCCCTCCTTATCAAATCTACAAGTATACTTGTGTTTCACGGCCATTGTAATAAGGGCCGGAAGTTGTTTCCATCAATCCAGGGGGGTTTCCTTGACCAGCGCTGCCGGTATTATAATTCCTGGAAAGTATGTCCCAGGCCGTATTTTTCCAGGGTTTCCCGCGTCGGCTTGCCCGTTGCCGGGTCCCAACCCATCTGGGCATAATATTTGCTGCGTAGTTCTTCCCAGTAGGGCATGATATTTTTCCCCTGTGCCGGCCCGTCCACCGGGACCGAACCATAGCGGGTGGAAGGAGCTTCCAGTTCCTTGTGCAGGCCGTGCCGGAAATTGAACACCCGGAGCTGATTGATGGTACGTAAGCCCATATCGAGGGCTTCCCGGATATCGAAATCCCAGCCGGTCGCGGCATTTAACGCATCGACCAGCAGCTGCAGGTCCTGGGCGCCGAGGAAACAGATGCCCAGGGAATCTTCGAACTGCCGGCGGCCGTTCAATTTGGCATTCATCACCGCCACAGCCACAGCGTTGAACTGGTCCTGCATCGGCAGGGGCGTCAGCCCGACCTGTTCCGGGTGCGGGAAGCCGCCGCTGAGCTCTACAGTGCCGGTATTGGACAAGCAGGTATCGATAAGTTCCGACCAGCGGGCGCGGTGGTCGTGCCCGCGCGGGGAGGCACCTTTTTTAGTGAAGATGGCGCAGTCCAGGGCTGCGCCTCCCACCTTCTCCGCCGCCCGTTTGACACCCTCCCCAAACAAGGCCCCGCAGCCTTCACGATGAGCGATCTTCTTCAGCATTTTGAGGGTGGCCTCAACATCACCCCATTTCATCTCTATCCCGTCCAGGTCGCCGGCCTTGAGGAGCCCCTTCTCGTAACATTCCATGATCCAGCCGATCAGGTAGCCGCTCTCATTGATATCCATGCCCAGGCGGTCGACCTGGTTGGCCAGCATGATGGCCGCCCCGGGGTCTTCCTGGCCGATGACCGAACTCATCGCCGCCAGGCCTTCGTATTCCGGTTCTTCGCCCACAAACCCTTTATACGGGCCTTCGGTCACTTCCGTCATCCGGCAGTGACTCATACGGCACGCCCAGCAGGTGGTGGTGGTTACTTTGAATTTCGTACGGATAACATCCCCGCCGAAGCGCTCCGGCTCGGGGAAGATATTGGTGGTATAATTCCTCACCGGCAGCGCCCCGCCCCGGTAAATACGCGGGAAAATAAAAGCAGTACCCCATTTTTCCAGCATGGGGTCCAGCTTGATGGCATTTTCCACCAGGGCAGCGGCTTTTTCCGCCAGCAGTTCCGGGTGGGCGGCCTTCACCGTGCCTTTGCCGCGTTCGGCCACGACCGCTTTCAGGTTTTTCGAACCCATCACCGCCCCGGTACCGTTGTGCCCCGCAGCGTGTCCATGATCCCCGAGTACTGCAGCGAAACGTACCTGGTGCTCCCCCGCCGGGCCGATGCTGTAGACGCTGCACTGCTTGCCGATCTCCTGTTTGACGGCATCTTCAGTTTCCCAGGTATCTTTCCCTGCCAGGTGCCGGGCATCACGGATCTCGGCGGTGCCGTCATGGATATAAAGATAAGACCAGTGCGCAGCTTTACCTTTTACGATGAGGCCGTCGAACCCGGCGAACTTGAGAAAAGCCCCGAAAAAGCCGTTAGCCTGCGATAGTCCGGCCATGTTGGTCATCGGGCCCTTAGTGACCAGTGAAAAGGTACCGGAACCACTGACCCGGGTGCCGGACAGCGGCCCGCCCATGAACATAATCAGGTTCTCCGGATCAGACCATTCGATGTCCTTACGAATTTCATCGTAGAGGTATTTCGAGCCCAGGCCGTTGCCGCCGAGGAACCGGCGGTAAGTATCCTCCCCCGGATCGTCCGAGGTAATTTTCCCGGTACTGAGGTCAACCCTCAATATTTTGCCTGTGTAGCCTCCAGCCAGTGACATGATACCCTCCCTTGCGCTGCATACTTTGCTAAACCTCGCTCATTGTCCCGGTTCTGTAGACACCCGCGGGACAACCGGACAGGAAAGATTGTTGCCCGTACAACCTCTCCTGCCGTAATTAATAATGCGACTGCTATTCGATCCCCAGTTCGGCCACTTTTTCCGGGGTAGGCACGCCGTTGGCGTCCCAGCCCATGAAAAAGTAATAGTAGCCACGCGCTTTGTCCATCTTTTCTTTATCGAAGCCCTTCGACTTCTCGGACAACGGACCATCCGTCTTCGGCCCGTAAAAGCGTGCCGGCAAAACATCGTCGGCGGCCGTAAACCCTTCCCGCACATTGAACAAGCGCATCAGGGTCAGCACCCGTTCGCCGATCTTGATCAATTCCACACTCCCGGTGTCCCATCCCGTCACGGCTTTAAGCAGTTCGATGGTGCCAGTATCATTGGGGGAAGCGAACATACAAGTCGTCAGGCAATCCTTAACCGCGCCCAAACTATGTGTCAGTTTATACACTGCCATGCGGCTGGGGCCGTAGTCATCCGGGACCGGGTGCAGGATGCCATACTGGTGCATCTGGTCCAGACCCATAGGCCCGGTGCCGCCGCCCATGCTGAAGCAATGGTCGGCGCCGTGTGGGTTGAGGGTATAGCCGATGCCCAGGCCCGGCAACTGCTTGGCCCGCGGGTCGTGCATGCCAGGTTCCAGGCCCTTACTGTGCATAGCAAAGTCCGCTGAACCCTTCCCGATATTCTCGGAGACACGTTTCGTCCCTTCCGCCAGCAGGCTACCGAAATCCTCCCGCCGGGCGATCAGTTCGATCGCCTTGAGCATTGCTTCGGCGTTACCGAATTTCAATTCGAGCCCGTTGGTATCTTTCTTGGTAATCAGCCCTTTTTCAAAACATTCCATGGCAAAGGCGATGGTGGCACCCGTGGAGATAGTGTCCATGGCATAAGCATTACACCGCTCGTTACCTTTACAAATGGCCTTCAGGTCATTCACCCCGCAGTTGGAACCCAGGGCCGCCAGCGTCTCATATTCCGGCCCGCCGTATTCGGGGTCACACTGGTACGGTTCCTCGAACTTAACGACTTTTTTGCAGCGTACCGGGCAGGCATAGCAGCCTTCCATCTTGACCCGGATAGTATCCTTGATGACGCCGGCATGGATCTTCTCCACGTCAGGGAACATGCCGTCGCGGAAATTACGCACGGGCAGGTTTCCCGAGTTCATGCCCATGACCATGTCCGGGCCGCCGGTCCCCAGCTGCGACATAGGGGAAGGACGCGCCATCATCTGCTGCCGGATGGCCTTGATCGCTTCTTCATTGGCGACGGCCGGCTGATGGTGTCCCCTGGCGGCAACCGCTTTCAGGTTTTTCGACCCCATTACCGCTCCGGTACCACCCCGGCCGGCGGCATCGTACAGGCTGCCCATGATGCAGGCATACCGGACCATGTTTTCGCCGCCGATGCCGATCGAAGCGACCTGGATATGGTCGTCGCCCAATTCCGCCCTGATCATATCCCGGGTTTGCTTGGTCTCCTTACCCCAGAGGTGGGCAGCATCTTTGATCGCGGCTTCCCCATCCTGGACCCAGAGATAGACCGGCTTCTCGGCTTTGCCTTCGATGATAATAGCATCGAACCCAGCCCGCTTGAATTCGGCCATGAAAAAGCCGCCGGACTCGGATTTAGCAATCGTTCCGGTAAGCGGCGATTTCGCCCCGATGCAGAACCGGGCAGCCCCGGGAAGCTGCAAACCGGATACCGGGCCCAGGGCAAAGATGAGTTTATTTTCCGGGCCCAGGGGATCGATGCCGGCTTTCAGTTCTTTCCACAGGAAATAAGTGACAAACCCGGCGCCGCCCATATATTTACGGCAAAACTCGTAGCTCAGCTTTTCCGTGGTGGTGGTACCGGCCGTGAGATTGACCCGTAACAACTTGCCGTTGTAGCCGCCAGCCACTTCCGGAAAGGAGGGCATGGGAGGAAAACCAGGAGGGCCGCCAGGCCCACCCGGTCCACCAGGACCACCTGGAGGCCCACCGGGTCTACCAGGACCGCCGGGTCCACCGGGACCGGCAGGAGGACCACCCGGCCCTCCCGGGCCCGGCCCGGGCATACCACGATTATCACCAGGACGCTTGATTTCCGCCATCGTACGACTCCCTCCTAAACATTCATCAAGGTAATAAGTATTACTCCAGCCCACTTATCCCGTTTACTGATATCCGATTAGTCTATTTACCACAAGCCCGGATATATTATGTCCCAGTTAAATGACGAAAGGTGCGTTATGCCGATATTTTGGGATACTCGTGCATGTAAATAATTATACTCAGGCGGCCGTAATGCGGTCATTACCGATCCCGAAGGATCCCTCCAGCATTCCGTCCGGGCCAACCGGCTGCCTGTAAAACAAGTCCAGTCCTATGCGACCATTGCTGTACGGCATTCTATATATTTGTAACTGGTTTGTCAACCGGAATCCACTACCGGGCAGCGAGAAAGTAAAGCGGATGATCTACATTTTTACTATAATACAAATATCCGGGCAGGCGATATTATGAAAAGGGATTACAGACATACCGTCACTATCTGAGGGGTACAGAGGAGGGTTAAAGCAATGTTTGATGAGGAACAAGCAACAAAAGCGCGAGCTTTCGCCAGGCAAAACCGGGACATCCACAGCAAGCACGCACCACTATCGGCCGCGGCAGGCGGCGCTCCGGCAGAAAAAATGATCAAGGACCATCTTTTCTTACTCAAGCATACGTGTAATTCCAAAAGTGCCGCCAATAAAGAAGCCCTCAAATACCATAAACGGGGCTTCCACACCAGGGTGATCGAGACCGCACCGGGAGTATTTTCCGTTTACCGCCGGGACCTGCCGACCCCGGTAGTCAGGCACGGGAGGAAATTTATCCCCCCACCACCGACGGCATGATAGCCACCGTATCATTATCGTGAAGCAAGGCTTCCGGGCCGCCGACCGTGTGAAAGTGGCGGCCGTTGATTATGATCATCAACCCCTTCAGGTCTGGAAATTCGCTGCTGAAGCGATCCTGATAACGGCAGTCCAGCAGCCGGAAAAGGTCGGCCAACTTCACCTCTTCACTGATGTTTACGATTTTGCGGGCGGTGCCCGTGATGACACGGGCCCGCCCGAAGAATAATACTTCGATCTTCATGGTCTAATTCCTGATAGTATATGCCAAGCCCAGTTCTTT
>CAZSHH010000008.1:8160-47517 GCA_964606525.1 uncultured Dehalococcoidales bacterium | reverse complement strand
GTTCTTTGAGTTTAGCGTCAGTAGGAACCCCGGTTTGCACATCCCACCCCCGCGCCAGATAATAATCATGCCGCAGTTGTTCAGCTTCAAAGACCTGTCCTTTGGACGGCCCCTCCGGGAGTGTCTCGGTGGCAAAACGCGCCGGCATCATATCATCCTGGATACCAAAACCTTCCCGGACGTTGAACATCCGCTCCAGGTTGTAGATGCGCTCCCCCACCGTCCACAGGTACTTTACATCGGCAAAATCAGCGATGCCGGTACCGGCCGACATCAATTTACCGAATACCTCTTCGGTAATGCCGCCCCAGGACGGAACAAAGCTGCAGATGATGCCGGTCTCAAGCATCGCTGTCTGGTCCTGGTTCCATTTGGTCAATTCCCCTTTTTGCTTGACTTCGAAACGGTCCACGGCGAAGGGTACCGGCGAACCGAATATTTCCTGGCCGCCGTAACCGGAGTTATGATCGGCCCCGATGTTGGAAGTCATCAGGTTCAATCCGTGGGCTTTGGCCCCGCGCGGGTCGTAAGCCGGCAACTCCAGCCCTTTGACCTGGATGGCATATTGCTCTGCTGCACGGCCGATCTGGCGAGCCACCCGCAGGGAACCTTCTGCCAGCAGGCCGCCAAACCCCTTGCGGTAAGCGATCTGCCGGATCAGGTCCATGACGTGGCGGTTGTCGCCGTACTTTAAAGGAATGCCCCCGGTATCCTTCTCGGTGATAATGCCCTTTTCGAACAATTCATAAGCCAAACCGAGGGTCGACCCGGTTGAAATTGTATCCAGCCCGAGGTCGTCGCACAGCTTGTCGGCGGCGATCGTCAGGCCGATATCGGCTTTACCCATCGGCCCGGTAAAAGCCCAGATGGTCTCATATTCCGGGCCTTCTGTCCAAGCTCCGGCGTATTCCCCGGTATAGACCCGGGTCAGGTTGCCGCAGTGTACCGAGCAAGCGTAGCAGCCTTCCTTACGGGCTCTTAATTTACTGTAGGCTTCGCCTTCGATCGCCTGCCACTCGGGTAAGACGCCTTCCCGGAAATTCCGCACCGGGTACATCCCCAGGACATTGGTAAATTCGGCGATCAGGGTCCCGGTCTTGGCAAAGTTGACGCAGGCCGGGTTCGCCCGGTACCCTGCCAGTTGTTCCTTGACCGCACTGGCGAAGGCGTCTTTATCGGCGGCCTCGACCGGGGTACTACCCCGGCAGGCAATAGCCTTCAATTTCTTCGTCCCCATCACCATGCCGCCCCCGCCGCGTCCCGCCGCCCGGCGGTCAGTGAAGATCCCGGCATAGCGCACCCCATTTTCTCCCGCGGGGCCGATACAGGCGACGCGGACCCTGGGGTCATGGAGTTCTTCGCGGATCAAGGTATGCGTGTCATCGCAATCCAACCCCCACAGGTAGCCGGCCTCCCGCAGTTCATATTTGCCATCATGCACCCACAGGTAGACCGGTTTTTCGGCAATACCGCGGACGATAATGGCGTCGAATCCGGCATACTTCAGTTCCGGTGCCCAGAAGCCGCCAGCGGCGGTCTTGAAATAACCGCCGGTAAGTGGTGATTTGAAGAAGACCTTCAAGCGCGAGAACGACTGGGCATGGGTGCCCGCCAGCGGCCCGGCGACGAAGATCAGGAGATTGTCTTCTCCCAGCGGATCGGAGCCGGGGGGCAGCCGGTCGTAAAGCATCTTCGCTCCGAAGCCGCGGCCTCCGATATAGTCGTGGACCACTTTTTCGTCAAAGGTTTCTTCCGAAAAAGTAGACGTGGAAAGATCGACCTTTAAGATACGGTTCCTGAATGTTGACATTTACCCCTCCCCTTTGCATAGTTTAGCGGTAAAAAACATCGACCGTGGCGCACCCTGTCAGTCTATAACCTCCGGACGTCTCCACCATCCGGCGGTCTCTCCAGCAGACCCGGGTTTGCTCTCTTATATAGGTTACATCTTAATTATAAGTTGTCAAATGGTATTCATAACAAAGCCGCCAGCAGGGAAATATCGTCTACCTTTTCCAGGTTCATCACCAGGTCCAGGATCTGCGCCGTCCTGCCGTCATCGTAATAGGCATGTGCAGTACAATCCCGGAACTTGGCTTCCGCCTGGGCACGGGTCAGCGGGTTTTGCGGTTCCCCGCGGGGGTGTTCTACCTTACAGGTATAAGTTTGGCCGTCATTCATTTTCAAGATGACTTCCTGGCAGCCGAACGGCCCCGCCCCTGCATCCTGTTCGATGCTACCCCACCTGACCTTGTGCATCAACTGCCGGATGGTAGTGTCATGCACCGCGGTATCGGTAAAATCGGTGATGTTAATCTTCCCCTGCACCAGGGCACGGCACAGGCAGTAACTCAGCCCGAATTTGCCCTGTATCCCCGTCTGCGGGTCCTTGTACCAGACCGCCCGCTGGATGAAGGGGGGAATGCGGAATTCAATCTCGGCGATCCGATGCCAGTCAACCGGGTGTTTTTCCCGCAGCTGCAAAGCGGCCTCGACGCCGAAATGGCTGATATGGGCAATGGGGAAGGCTTTGAACATCAACCCGGGTTCGATAATATTCCAGGGATTGCCCAGGGCATTGATGTTTTCCCGCATCACCTCCTCGGCCAAAGGGATGTCAGTACCGGCGAAGAGGTTATAAAAGCCGGAGGGGACTTCGATGACATTTTCGACGCCGTTGTAGCCCATGCCAGCCAGGATGCCCGCTTCGATGCCGTTGCGGGCGGCATTACCGGAGTGCAGGTGCCCGGCCATGGTACCAAAATTCCGCGTCAAGCCGCCGGCGGCGGAGGCAGCGATTCCCAGTGCCATTTCCGTTTGTTTCTCATCCAGCCTCAGTATTTTGGAGACGGCAGCGGCCGATCCCATCACCCCCAGCACCCCCGTCCACTCCCAACCGGAACCGGAATGATAAGCTTTGCGGCGCAGCAAGCCGATCTTGGCGTAGGCTTCCAGGCCCAGGACATAAGCTGTGATCAGGTCTTTTCCAGAAACATGTTGTTTTTCACCCAGCGCCAGCAAGGCCGGGATGATACTGGCCGTGGGATGCGCCAATCCCACATCCGGGAAGTCCAGGCAGTCATCCCAGTCCAGCACATGCCCCGCGGTACCGTTAGCCAAAGCGGCGGCGCTGCAGCCGGCCTTGAAATTACCCCCAATCACGGCCGCTTCCGGGACCGACTGCATTTGTTTGACCAGTCCACCGATAATTTTCCCGGACGGCTCCTGGCTGCCGGCAATGGCTACACCAAGCAGGTCGAGTATCGCCGGCCTGGCCGCTTCGACGACCCCGGCCGGTAAATCTTGATATTCCGTCTTAAGAATAAACTTTATCAACTCCCTGGTAAACATATTCTCCCTCCCCTGAAGTGCTATTTTTTATCAACAAGATAGCGATGGGCTTGAACCTACGGTAGTCCCGCCCCCGGCACCGCTACCGGGACCACTTCGATGCGCCCACTACGCTTGTCCTTGAGGTCAGCGAACATGCCCGGCGCCGCCGTGGTCAAATACAGCAGGTCTCGTTTCGGCCCGCCCAGGATACAGGCATAAGCCCGGGAGGCCACAGTGACCCGGCCTACTACCTTGCCGCCTTCTTTCACCCGTATCACGTCGTTACCGGCCGAATTGGTCACCCACACCGCCCCCTCTGCGTCCAGGCAGATACCATCCGGTATGACACTTTTACCCATGTCTGCCCAGACGCGGTAATTCGCCAATGTCCCGTCACTCCGGATATCGAAGGCCGACAGGTTATAACCATAAGAATCGGCCACGATCAAAGTCCTGTTATCCGCCGTGATGACCGCTCCGTTGGGGAACTGCAGTTGGTCCGAGACAACCCGGGCATTACCCTCCGGGGTAACCAGCATCACATCTCCCGTGGTCACGTGATCCTTCGGGCGTGCCCCGACAAAGCCCCAGTCCCCGATATAAGCCCGGCCCTTTAAGTCCACGACCATATCGTTGCAGTTGCCCCGGGCGACCTTGCTCAAATCAGCCACCACTTGCAGCCCGCCGGCTTCCAGCCGCAGCAGGCGCTGGTCGAACATGGAGACGATCAAGAGCCGGCCGTCGGGCAGCCACCCCAGGCCCCCCGGCTGCCCCGGCACATCGACCACGACTTCAGGCTTGCCGTCAGGACCGATGACGATTACCTTGCGGTCCAGCATGTCGGAAAACCAGAGCCGGCCGTCATGCCAGCGCGCACACTCCGGGAAAATCAATCCGTCCATAATCACTTTCGTTTCGCTTGCCGCCATGATTGTCCTCCTCAGTTGAATATCAACGTTAATCTTATTTTCAAGATTGCAGTGCTTTCAGGATATCTTCACTGGTGGTTACCCAGCCGAAGACTTCTTTCACATTATCCAGCGTCGCCTGCTGGCGGGAGGGTTCGGTCGCTGCGGTGGCGTCGGCCACCAGGATCGGTAGATACTGGAGCTGGCTAGCTTCCCGCAGCGAAGTTTCGACACAGATATTCGTGGCAACCCCGGTGAAAATCAGGTACCTGATATCGAACGTACGCAGCATCATATCCAGCTCCGTCCCACTAAAAGCTCCGAAGCGGCGTTTCACGATGACCATCTCATCTGCACGCGGTTTGAGTTCATCGATGATCTCCGTACCCCAGGTCCCCTCGAGGATCGAGCCTTCTCTTACCGCCAGGTCCCGCATTCTTTCGGGAGCCAGGTGGAAGCGGGACATGGGGCCGACCTCTTTCATATCGGCCGTGATGCGGTGCACGGCATAAACAACCTTGATGCTTTTTGCCCGTGCGGCGGCGATGATTCTGCGGTTGGGCTCAATCGTTCGTGAGATGTAAGCCATATCCTTCCCGGAGAGGTCGAACATACCGCCTTTACTGACGAAAGTATTCTGCATGTCGATCACCATGACGGCGGTCCGCTTCAGGTCGATCTCTACCGGATCTGGTTCCGCCGGTACCGTGACCATCATTTTCTGTTTCATCCCCCTCGCCTTCCTTTACCCCGGAAGTAATGCGGCCGGGGCTACCGGGATTATACGGCTTACCAGCCGCCGGGTAAAATAATGGTTTCCTCGCTTGAATCGGAAATAACTAAGAGTTAAGATATCGGCACGATGGTTGACATATCAGCAAAAACACTGGTCAAAGACCTGTTCTTTTACAAAGAGTTGCCCCGCATTCCTTTTATCCCCTGGGTTTGTACCTTTGCCGCCAAACTGGAACAAATCACGGTCCCGGAAATGCTTTCCGACCCGGGGCTGTTGTCCACCGCTTTGTTGAATTGCCAGGAGCTGTTCGGTTATGACGCCATTCCGGTTGTTTATGATCCCAGCCTGGAAGCGGAAGCCTGCGGGTGCGAGGTTGCCTGGCCGGACAGTGAGGACGCTCTGCCCCAGGTGGTCAGCCATCCTTTTCCCGAGGGCAACGGGATGGCACAGGTAGATATTTCCGGACTGGAAAAACGAGGCCGGCTCCCAGCCTGTTTCGAAGCTTTTAAGAGGATCAACATACTGCGCGGTAAACAGGTAGGCCTCATGGGCATAGCCACCGGGCCGATTACCCTGGCATGCCATCTTTATGGCGCAACCCTTACGGCAGATTTACAGCAAGGTAAAACTGAGGCGGTGAAGGCGGTCGCCCTTGCCGGCAGCATTGGCCTTAAGATATGCCGGATATACTGTGAACTGGGAGCAGATGTGGTCGTGCTCAGTGACAGGATGCTGGGAAGTATAAACCCGAATACCGCAGCTGCGGCATCCACACCGTTGAAAAGTATCTGGAATGTCATCAGGTTCTATAATGTCCGGTCCTTGATTTTAGCCACGGGCTGCCGGCCGCAAAATATCCCGCCCATTGTCAGCCTGCAACCGGACGGCGTTGCGCTGGGGACGGCAGCGGACAACACTACCTTACTGCCAGCCGCCAGGAAGAAGATCTGCTGCGGCCTCAGCATCCCGGTTACGGTGCTTGATAAACCGGCCGAAGCTATTACCCCCGCCGACATCCCAGCAGGGGATAACCGGCAGGGATGGTTTCTCACCACCGATGGGGAAATCCCTTATAATGCCAATGTGGAAACGATACAGGCAATCGCCGGGATGATCAATTCCCGCTAAATAATGATCCTGTTCCAGGGGTAGATCCGGGATATCCGGTCAGGGGAGGGAGCATGGGATATAGCATCGACATCGACACCGGGGGAACTTTCACCGACGGCTTTATACACGGCAACGGCAAAATCGAGCTGGTAAAAGTGCCGACCACGCCCCACGACCTCACTCTTTGTTTCATGGAATGCGTCGAGGAAGCCGCCCGTAAGCTGGGCTATGAGTCCGCCTCCCGTTTACTGCCCAATACGGATACAGTACGCCTTTCTACGACCATCGGCACCAATGCCCTCATCAATAAATCCGGCCCCAAGCTGGGTTTACTGGTTACCAGGGATGCCGGGGAAAACGCTTATGCCCCACCGGGGCAAACTAACCCGGCCGTGAATTACCTGGTACCGCAGGACATGATCACCGGTATTGTTGAAGAAGTGGACGGGAACGGCGTCCCGGTGAAACCTCCTGCCGCTGCCGAAGTATTGGCAGCGATCAAGGATCTGTTGGAAAGAGGCGCCCGCCGCATCGTGGTGAGTTTAGCCCGGTCGCCGCTCAATCCAGTCCACGAAAAAATGGTCCGGGAGATCGTTCTTGCCAATTATCCGGCCCATTACCTGGGCACGGTGCCCTTACTGCTGTCCACGGAGATAAGTACCGAGACCGATGATTTTTACCGCACCAACGCCGCTCTTATCGATGCTTATATTCACCAGGACATGGCGCATTATCTTTATAAAGCCGACGATGATATCCGGAACAACCGCTTCAAATGGCCGCTGCTGATCGTTCATGCCACGGGCGGGGTGTGCCGGGTCGCCAAGACCAGAGCCATCGATACCTGTGATTCCGGCCCAGCGGCCGGGCTCTTCGGCGCCGCTTTCCTGGCCCGGAAATACAGCATCGCCAATGTCGTTACCGTTGATATCGGGGGTACCAGTACGGATGTGGGCATCGTCGCCCAAGGGGAACCGACATATACCCGGGAAAAAGATCTGGGCGGGGTCCCGGTCAGGGAATCGGCCATCGAGACCTTTTCCATCGGCGGTGGTGGTTCCTCGGTAATGAAAGTTAGCCGCGACGGTAAAATTGCCGTGGGCCCGGAGAGCATGGGCAGCATCCCCGGGCCAGCCTGTTTCAGCCTCGGTGGGACCAATGCCTGTGTGACGGACGCCTGGGTAACCCTGGGCTATATCGACCCGGAATACTTCCTGGGCGGCCGCCGCAAACTGGACCCGGTTAAAGCCGCGGCGGCATTGAAACGGCGCCTGGCCGATCCCCTCAAGACTACCGCGCCGCAAGCCGCCGAGACGGCGCTTAAGGTGATTACCGGGCAATGTGCCAGCCTGGTGCATAAGTTCATTAAGGATAAAAACCTCACTCCGGAAAAATTGGAGATGTTTGCTTTTGGCGGTGGGGGGGGCCTGTTGTGCCCCGGTATCGCCCGGGCTGCCGGCATCAACAAGATCCGCTTCTTCCGTTTCGGCGCCCAGTTCTGTGCTTTTGGGTCTTCCTGCACCGATATCCTCCACACTTACAGCACCGTCAAAAACCTGGTCCTGGCTGATGCCGGAGAACCGATCCTGACTGAATTTAACGCCATTGTCCACCAGATGCAGGAGGATGCTTATTTCGACATGGAGGGAGAGGGCTTCGGGAAAGATAAAGTCTCGTTTGCCCTGGAACTAATGATGGCCTCGGATGGTTTACCGGCACCGGTACCGGTAAGATGGACGCCGCTGCTGATGCGGAACCAGGCTAATATGACGGAACTGACCGATCTTTACCGGGCAGCCGCCGGGACCGACAGCCGTAATATCACGGTACGTGAATTCCGGCTTCAGGCGTCCTGTCACCTCGCCGACCCTGAATTTCCCGTAGATGCTGATGCCGGTGAAAATCCGGAGCCCGCCCTCAAAGGCCGGCGTACGGCATATTTTGACGGTGCTCTGCAAGCTGCGCCGGTTTATGAAGAAGGCCGGCTGGCCTGCGGCAACGTAGTCCGGGGACCTGCTTTTATCGAAAGTGCCCATACCACAATTGTCGTACCCCCCGCCAGTAAATATACCGTGGATAAATTTCTGAACGGACTGATGGAACAGGAGTAAGCCATGGGGAAAAAGATACAGATCACAGAATACCTGGACATCGACCTGGAAACAGAAAAATGGTGCTGCAACCGCTGCGGCCGGGAGTTGATTTCGGCCCGGGAAAATTACAAGAAGGGCTGCCTGGTTTACGACCGCGACCCCCGTACCATCTACAACCCGACCACGCCCGACGGCAGCTTTGCACCGGACCCGGAAATCTGCCGCATCATTGAATTCTACTGTCCGGGCTGTGCCGTCATGGTCGAAAACGAAGTTTTACCGCCCGGGCATCCGGTGACCCATGACATTGAACTGGATGTGGAACAACTGAAAGCGAAATATCCGATTGAATAAATCATCCGGGCTACCGGCCTGTATTTGACTTTATGGGATGAGGAGGGAGCATGACCCAGTCCAGGCTGCAAACAGATAGCACCAACAAGGCCAAACCTCGCGCCAGCATCAACGTAGACATCGGCGGTACTTTCACCGATTGTGTCATTATCTACAACGACAAAATCGTTTCGGGGAAAGCCCCGACGACCGGTTATGACCTGTCGAAGGGTTTCATGCAAGCCCTGCGGGAAACCGTAGCTTCGCTGGATATCTCCCTGGAAGAACTGCTGGTATCGACGGAAATGATCCTGTATTCCACAACCATGGCCATCAACCGGCTCATCGAACGTAAAGGCCCCAGGCTCGGCCTGTTTACCACCGAAGGTTTCGAGGACACCCTCTCGGCCGGCCGCGGGGGCTCGTGGGGCGACGGCATTCCGCTCAGTGAAATGCGCAACCTGCCCCGGATGAATAAACCGGTATCCGTCATCCCCCGCCACATGGTCGTCGGCGTCAAAGAACGCATCGCTGCTAACGGTAAGGTGATCCGGCCGCTGGATGAAGCAGATACCCTGGCGAAACTCCGTTACCTGGTGAACCAGGGGGCCCAGGGGTTCGTGATCTGTCTCATCAACAGTTATGCCAACCCGCGGCACGAACAGCAGATCCGCGATCTGGTGCAGCGGCAATATCCCGAGAGTTACCTGGGCAGCATGCTGGTGGTGCTCTCCAGTGAAGTGCTGCCGCGCTGGCGGGAATACCCGCGCATGGTGGCGACGATGCTCAGTGCATATTTACAGCGTTCCATGGCCGATGAACTCAAGGGCATGAGTGACGAACTGCGCAGTTCGGGTTACAAGCGGGGCATGATGATGGTCCATAACAGCGGCGGCATGGCAGAAGTGTTCCGTACTACCGCCTTAAATACCTACAACGGCGGCCCGGTAGCCGGCATCATCGGCGCGGGTTTCCTCGGGAAGATGCAGGGCTTCAAGAACATCGTTGCTACCGATGTCGGGGGCACCAGTTTCGACCTGGGCCTGGTAGTGAACGGCAGCCCAAATTTTTACCAGTTCCGGCCGGTGATCGACCGCTGGGGGGTTGAAGTCACGATGCTCGAATCGCGTTCCATCGGGGCGGGGGGCGGGTCGATCGCCCGCATCAACCCCATCCTGGGGAACCAACTGGAGGTGGGGCCGCAGAGTGCCGGTTCGATGCCGGGCCCGGCTTGTTACGACCTGGGCGGCACGGAACCGACCGTTACCGATGCCGACGTGGTACTGGGTTATCTCAACCCGGACTACTTCCACGGCGGGAAGATCAAGCTCGACCGGGAAAAAGCCGTCACAGCCATCAAAGAAAAGATCGCCCGGCCGCTGGGTATCGAGGCCGAACAGGCAGCCCGCCTGATCAAGAAAGTGGTCGATGGTAATATGGGCGGGGAGATCTTTAAAGAAACGGTGCTCCGGGGTTATGATCCCAGGGAATTCGTCGTTTTTGCTTTCGGTGGGGGCGGGCCCACACACTGCTGCGGCTATTCCTTCGGCGCCGGCATCCCCCGTATCGTGACTTTACCTAATTCACCGGTCTTCTGTGCCCTGGGTTCGGCAGTAATGGACATGGTGCAGTTTTATGAAATGTCCCGGCACCTTCCCCTGATAAAGCCGGGAACGATGACTTATTCTACTGACTATGACAATTTTAACGAAGTTGTCGTGGAATTACAGAAACGGGCTATCCGAGACCTTGGCGGCCAGGGCATTCCGGCCGAGTCAGCTATCTTTACCCTGGAACTGGAGATGCGCTACGGCGGGCAGTTAAATATGAAAAGGATCTCTTCGCCGTGCCTGTTTATGAAAAACGGGGAGGACGCCCGGGCCATCTATCGACAATTCGAAAAAGAATACAGCGAAGCTTACAGCCCGCTGGCGGTATATCCGCAGGGAGGCGTCGATATTTCCTCTTTTATCCTCAAATCCTGTTATGTGACACCGAAATTTGAGATCCCCCGGCTGCCGCTGCAAGGCGCCAAACCCCCGGCTGCTGCTTATAAAGGGCAGCGGGAAGCCTTCTGGGAAGAGAGCGGCAGGTTTCAACCCACCAGACTATACGAACAGGACCTGCTGGAACCGGGCAACGTGCTTGAAGGGCCCGTGATCATCGAGTCCCCGGATACCAATACCGTCATTCCCCCGGGTAGAACATACCGGATGAATGAATACCGCAGCGGCATTATTGAATAGAAAAAACGGAAAGGCAGGGAAAAAATATGCGGCCGTTAAAAAGTGAAGTCATGGCATTTCTGAAACCCGATCCCGTCACCAGGGATGAAGAAGAATGCCTTAATCTGCTTCAACCGGGCGATTATGAGATCTGCAGCCAGCGGTTGAACATGATCCTCGCCGAATGCAAGGAAGTCTTTATGAAGGTGGGCAATTCAGACTGGATCATCGGCGGCGACCTCATCGTCGGGCTGCATACCGCCCAGGGTGACCTTGTGGGTGCTTGCCTGGGCACTTTCATCCATAGTGTCACCGCACAGAATCCCATCAAGTGGATCATGCGAAATTTCAAAGACGATCCCGGTGTTGGCGTCCGTGAAGGCGATATCTTTTATGCCAGTGAAGCTACTTACGGCGGCATCCACAACTGCGACCAGCTGGCTTTAATGCCCGTCTTTCATCAAGGCCAACTCATCGCCTGGGCGTCGGCCGGCACGCATATCGCGGAAACCGGCGGCACCATGCCCGGCGGGATGATTGCCGGCGCCAAGAGCCGCTATGACGAGGGGATGAGCCTGACTCCCATTAAGATTGCCGAAAACTATATCCTCAAAAACGACCTCGTCGAGATGATGGTAAATTTCATCTCGCGGGCACCCCGCCAGCAGCTCCTCGACCTGAAAGGGCGGGTCACTGCGGCCGACCGGCTGCGGACACGAATCCAGCAACTGGCGGATGAAAAAGGGGGCAGCTTTATCCGCGGCCTGCTGCGCCGGACACTGATCGTGGCGGAAGAAGGTGCCAAGAAAAGGATCAGCCGCTGGCACGACGGCATTTACCGCAATGTCTGTTTCAACGGCGGGGTGGGGCCGTACCCTGGCTTGTGGCGGATCTATTGTACCGCTTATAAGAAAGGCGACCATATCCTGCTGGACTATACCGGCACCTCTCCCGAAACCGACACCGCCTGGAACTGCATGCCCTGGGTGATGGTCTGTTATGCCGCCCTGCACATGTATTCCCACGGCTTCTGGGACCTGCCGGTATGTTCCGGGACGCTGGTGCCCGTGGATTTCAAGATACCGGACGGCACGATCATCAGCCCCAACTGGGATGCAGCCATCTCACTGGCGCCACCGGTGGGGGAACTGAACAACGAACTGCTGCCCAAGATTTTCGCCTGTATGATGTTCAGCAGCGATGACAAATATGAGATCGCCGCTCCCATCAACGGCATTTCCGGGGGTGGCGGAGGGGGCGGCGGCGGTATCGGCTCGGGAATTAACCAGTGGGGCGTCCCCTTCGTCAGCGGGGGCGGCGGGTGGACGCGTAATACGGGCGGGCAGGGCGGCCGGGTAGACTCGGACGGCATGAACAGCGCCGTTTTCCGCTCCGCCGTACATGCCCCGGGGACGGACGGCGAAGAGACCGAGGTCAATGAACCGGTCTTCCACCTCTGGCAGAAGCACCGTAAGGACAGCTGTGGGCACGGTAAATACCGCGGCGGTGCTTCCGGTTATATGGCCAGCATCGTTTACGGGGTGCCTTATGTCAAAGGCAATGTCGAACGCCGGGGAGATCATGCCAGAATGCTGGTAGGGCAGGGGCTTTTCGGAGGCTATCCGGGGTATCCCACACCGGGGGCGGGGATAAACCGCAGCAATCTCCTGGAACTCCTGGCGCAAGGAGAAAAGAACATCCCTACCACCCCAGAAGAAGTACTCCGGGGCGATGTTATCCGGGAAAATCAGGAAGAAAGGCACCAGGGGCTGCTTTATGAAGGGGCCCTGGTGGGGGGCGGTTCCCAGGCCGGCGGCTACGGTTACGGCGACGTCCTGGAACGGGAACCCCAGGCAGTCGTGAATGATATCCGGGATGAAATCATCTCGGAATGGGCAGCCCGTAATGTCTACCATGTGGCCTATGACGCCGCCACCTGGACGGCCGACGAGGAAAAGACCCAGGAATTAAGGCTGGCAGAAAGAAAAGCTCGCTTAAGCCGGGCACAGCCTTATGCCGAATTCGAAAAAGCCTGGCGGCAAAAACGGCCGCCGGAAAACATGATGAAATATTACGGCACCTGGCCTGATGCCGAAATGATCCACCCTGTTATCAGGATATAAGGTTTATTAATCATAGTTAGCGAATTCCGGAGGGATGATGACGCTGAATCACCGTGTGTGCGGGGATGAGGGCTACGTTTTTGCCCATGGCAGCCACCAGTTGCGCAGGCCGTGGATCCGGTGCCCCAGAAATTGTTCGGTACTGTTTTTATGCAGCACCGTCCGGCCCCGGGAGCTGGCTTCTTCATCGATGAGTGTTGACGGCACGTCTTCCCACTCGAAGCCCAGCCGGCCGAAGGCGTCCCGTTGTTCCCAGACGATCACTCGTGAACCCTCGATCTTCCAGCCGTTGGGGACTTCGCCCTCTTTCCGGGAATAAGCCGCCGGCCGCAGCAGATTGTCCAGGCGAGCTTTCACCCGGTCATAGCGTTTTTCCGCATATCCCAGCCAGGTCAACGGCTGGCACCATTCCGGCAGGCGGCTGCCGGAGGCATCTTTAATGATGCCGCTGAGGGTCCGCGAAGACAGGGACAGCCAGTCTTCCGGCAGCCTTTGGGTTTCCAGTTGGTCCATGATTTCCCCCAGGTACCGGCGGTAGAGATGGCCGGTCAGGGCATGCCGCATCTCCTGTATCTTGCCCTGCAGGCGCTGGCGCAGTTCCTCATTGTGCGGCGGGAGAGCGGTGGTGGTATATATCATCAGGCTGCGCTTCACTACTTCGTCCGGGAATGACTGTGGCTCGGCATTCATCGACAGTACAAAACCCGGATATTCGGTAACCGGCGGCTGCATCTCGTCCTTGATAATGTCCCGGCCGTGTGTCATGAACGCCCGGCGCCCGATGTCGTCGAAGACTACGGGCAGCCTTTTGTACGCCTGCTGCAAGCTGCGCAGCTGTGCCGCGGTGAAACTCTGTTTTTCGATAGTGGGTACAAAACCGAACATCGACGTCATCAGGGTATCCACCAGGCAGGTCTTGCCGCAGTTCGATTTCCCGAAGATGATGGCGAAAACGGGGAAACGGATCACGTCACTGTCCTGTAAGAGTGCCAGCGAACGCATGTCGCACATGAAGGGGGCGAAATAAAGCCATGCCATCAGGGTAAAATAGTCCCGCTGCAGGCGCGGCACGTTACCCTCGAAAGCATTTTCGTAATTCCGGAAATATTCCAGGATGAGCCCGGCATCCACTGCTACAGACGGGGCATCCCACCGCAGGTCGAACGGCACCCCGGACAGCGTGGTGGTCCGGTTGACCCGGTCCATGGAAAAGTACCGGTTGTCCGCTTCTGCGGCGGTCTTCACGATCCTGATGCGGCTGATCTCTTTCTTAATTTCCGGGGTAATCCGCTGTTTACCCCCTCGTACCGGCGGGACCGCCGCAGAAATGGTGGGCGCCAGGGCGGCGGCGACTTTCTCCACCCGCATGATCTGCGCCGGGACGGAGACTTCGATATCGGCGGGCGGCGGGGCATCGATAACCAGGATACTGGCCTTATCTGTGATCACCGGTGTTTCCGGGACTTCGATTTCCGCTTTGATGATCCGCTCTTCCGGCAATGATATCTCATCGGAAGCTTTATCCCGCAGGCGGTCGAACATGCTGTTATAGTGCTGCCAGGCTTTGGTATCATTGTCAAAAGCCACCAGTGTCTCGGACTGGCTGCCGGAAAAAGCCCGCTCCGACAAATTCGCTGAACCGACGATCACCCTGGTCTGGCCCCGGGCATTCGAAAGCAAGTACAGCTTGGCATGAGCCACGTGCTTTTTCAGCACATAGAAATGAGCCTGGCCCTGGTGCACCCGTTCCAGGATATGCACATGGCGGTCGTCCTTCAGTCCCATGATCGCTGCCCTGGTTCCCCCCACCACTACCTTCTGGAACGCCAGAACGTCCCTGATGTCTTTCAGGACACCCTCATATCCGAACAGGCACTCGAACGAAGAAAAGTCGAATCTATCGACCATCCTGATGATGGCATTAACGCTGGCGGAATAGGTAAGTGCCCGCAACCTGTCATATCCGTTGAACAGGTCCCAACTGAATTTGTTTTCGCTGAGAAAGCCCGCCCGGACTACCCGCAGCCCCTGATTATCATCGATGCCCAGGTTACCCTGGGTTTCCTGCGTACTGCCAGCAGACTCGAAAATATCGTCCTGGTTCATTCCTTCATCCCGGAATTTATTCAAATCATCGTACTTAATCTTACCTGATAACGCAAATATTCCCGCCTGATAATACTATACCTATAACATGGTGAAAAATACCAACATCATCAGGCATCATCGGCATAATATGAGTATTCTTGTACTGTATTTTTTAGTACTTTCGTTATGAGAAAGGAGTTTTTACACTATTTCCACGGGAAACTGATAGAATTAAAGTAATCATGCACATCCATCGTTCCACGGTAATCGCCGCCTCACCTGAACAAATCTGGCCTTTCCTGGTGGACCCGGAACATATGCAGCACTGGTGCCTGACGACAAAGAACCTGCGTTATACCAGCGTACAGCATCACGGACTGGGAACGCCTTTTTATTTTGAAGAAAAAGCCGCCGGGATATTACTACGCCTGTCTTTCGTGGTCAGCGAGTGGATGCTGCATGAAAGCGTCGCCATTAAGATGACGGCGGGTAATTTTGTACAAGGATATGAGCAAAGGTATACCCTGGAAACTACACCATCCGGGACCCTGGTCACGATCGTAGAACATGTCAAGCTGCCATACGGATTTCTCGGGCAGATTGCCGGGCTGCTTCGCCGGCCCCGGTCAGAAAGCCATTTGGAGCATATGCTGGGCAAGCTGAAGCACCTGGTCGCGGCTTCCCTGCCGGCTACCTGAACCTGAGTTTACCAGGGCTATCGGTATATTCTCTGCCAGATTTCCGATTCGGGCATGTTCATCAGTGTACAGTACATCGCCGACTGCAACCGGTGTAATCAGCTGCTCGTGATGCCGACGGCTACCTCAGCTAAGTGTCTTTGGGACGATTCAGGGACTGCACGGTGACGCCCCGCGCTGCCATCAGGTTTTCCAACCACAGAGGCAGCGAGACCGGGAATTCTTCCCGCTTGCGGCCGGCGGTTAGTTTTTCCGGTACCACCTTCAGTAACTCTTCCGGCGTCCACGTACCATCTTTCCACACGATCTTATCTACCGGCGGCGGATCGGTGAATATCCCCACGTGCCCATGCCACACTTCAAAGACACAGGCATTGATATCACCGGCGGCCTCGGAAGCTAAAAAGGCGACCAGGGCGGCGACATCTTCGGGACGGTTGACCGCCATCTCCGGAATGCTTTGTTTGGCTCGCCGCAATTCAGCAATCGGCCGGATGATATTACATGTGATACCATATGTGGCCATTTCCCGCGCCACCGACCGGGAGAAACCGACGATACCTTCCTTAGCTGCGGAGTAGGAGGTCTGGCCAGCCTGGCCCAACCCCACATGCGAGGCCGTGTTTACGATCCTGCCGTAGCCCTGCTTTTTCATGCAGGGGGCTGCATATCTGGTGCAGTAAAACGTTCCGTAGAGATGGGCTTTCATCACAAAATCCCAATCTTCCGGGGGTGTTTCCTCCAGGGGATGGATGCGGAAAGCGCCGGCGTTGTTGATGAGGATGTCGATTTTACCAAAGCGGTTGATAGCGGTTTGTATGATGTTCTGTGCCCCCTCTACCGTCGCCACACTGTCGTAGCTGGCAACAGCCGTACCGCCCGCTTTCCTGATGCGCTCAACAACCCGGTCGGCGGCATCGTGGGGGTTGCTGCGGTCGTTGATGCCGATATCATTAACTACCACCGAAGCCCCGCGTTCCGCCATCATCACAGCCTCGGCACTGCCGATGCCGCCCCCGGCACCGGTAATTACAGCGATTCTACCTTCTAACATTTCTCCCATGACGACCCTCCCGGAAATACTTATTTGATGCCTTTAACAACCAGGGTGTCCGTAAAACGAAGAGGACAAGAGAAAAAATAACGCTTTTGATAAGGTGATAAATACTTCTTGAAGGATTCTTTCAAGTTAAGGGGATTATACGGCGGCGGATGGATTTGTGCAATGAGCCGGAATATATATAAAAAACTCAATGTGCTTACTAGTGAATCTTGCCGTTAGTGGGCAGTTCGACGGTAAAGACCACTCCTCCCCCCGGCAGGTTCTCGGCACTCATCCGGCCGTTATGGGCGGTGATGATGCCGTAACTGATACTCAATCCCAGACCGGTCCCCTTACCCACCGGTTTCGTCGTGAAGAAGGGATCGAAGATATGTTTTTTAATGTCGTCCGGTATTTCCGGGCCGTCATTCTGGAATGAGATCCTGATATTACCCAAGGCCTGTTCCGTGGTTATTGTCAGACAGCCGCAGCCGTGCGCTTCTTTCATAAAGTACTCGGCGTTGACGATCAGATTCAGGAATACCTGCTGCAGCTGGAACGCGTCTGCTTTAACCTGCGGCAAGTTCTCCCCAAATTGCCGGATCACCTGGATCTGATTCAGGTTCTGTTCGTAGTTTCGCATATTCAGGGTATTGTTGATCACCGCATTAATATCGGTGTTTTCCCGGGCTGCGGGATGATTACGGGCAAAAGTCAGCATGTTTTTCACGATATCTGATGTACGCCGGGCTTCCTGGTATATGGTGCGCAAATCCTCTTTTACCTCCCCCGGCAATTCCTCTTCCAGCAGCAGGCCGGACAGTCCAATCACGCTGGTTAAAGGATTATTCAGTTCATGAGCAATACCCGACGATAATTCCCCGATGGTCGCTAAACGGTCGGTCAAGTACATCCGGTCCATATCCCGGCGCTGCTGGGTAATGTCCCAGGCCAGGAGGAGGTACTCCCCGGCAAACAGCGTGATGATATTGATATTAAACAACCTTTTACTGCCGCTGATTTGCAGTTGAATTTCCGTATCGTAAACGGTACCCTCGACATCAGTAATAAGAGGGTAAATCCCGGTGATGATATCTTGAGGAACAAAATCCGCCATATTTTTACCTACGGCGTCTTTTTCACTTATATTATAGAGGCTGCAAAATGCCTTGTTGACTGAAAGCAGGACCGCATCCGCATTGAATATCAGTATCACCGCCGGATTGAACTCCAATATCCGGTCGAACCTCTTTTTCTGAAAGCGTAGTTGATTTTCCGTTTCCACGATCTTATCGAGCATAACATTGATGTTACCGGCCAGTTTATATAGTTCATCCGTACCATTAATGGAAATACGGTGGGATATATCCCCGGTAGCTCCAATGTGGTTGACCCCCTGAGAGATCTTACTGAAACGGGACATGATGGTATTTTTTAAGATAGCCAACTCCAGGATGCCGAAAAAGAAACTGATGACGGCCATAGTAATGACGAAGACCAAGAAAGTAGATTGTCCCTGGCGATAAATGTCACGCGGTTTAGTTACTTTCAGGACGACTGCCGGATTATCAAATATGTCGTTGATCACGGTATATCCGGCAACCTTCTCGTTATCTAAAGGCAGGGTAATCACATTCCCTGCCCTGGGCAGCGCCTCCCTGGTGATGAGGAAATCCGGTGATAATACCGGATTGTCGACCGGAAAAACGGCAACATCAGAGATGGTCAAGCCGGCAATTTCCTCGATTGCGGCGGTATCCAGGAATACCCCGAAAATCAAAGTGCCGCTGTTCGGCCCCTGCCCCAGGCTGTCGAGGATAGGATAAGCGGAAATAATGAGAGGGAAATTCGCGGTCGTTTGTAGTAGACCAGTGGTTCCCGGGGATTCATCGGTATGCACTGCAATCAGGGAATCAGCCAATAAAGAATTCAATTCCGGAGAGATCACTATATCCGCTTCCTCATTATAGTCATAAGCCCTTGCGAAAAGGACATTTTGCTCATGGTCAAGAATAACGATGAGGTTGATCTGGTTGCTTTCGAAGGTCAACTCATTGATATTACGCTCGATATAGGCAGGGTTATTTCCCCTGGCATATTCATAGGTGTCATCCCAGTAAGCCCAGTCCGGGGTGCTTACAGCAAGGTCATTTTTGATCGTTTCTATGGAATTCATTACCTGGCTGACATTCCGTTCCACGCTCTGTTTTTCCAGAGCCAGGTAATTATTGTTCAATATCAAGCCGGTGATCAGGGCGATAGCGAGAAACGACAAAAAGATCAACGAGACCACGATCAGGATGATTTTTTTACTTAACGGCACAGATAATATCCCCCATCCCCACAACCCCGCCTCAGTACCCAATTTTAAATGATTAGATCAGCCGGTTGTGGTTTTTCCTATTATCGTTTGGAGCCGGAATGTACGATAAGCTATAAGAGGGTTATTGTTATTAGCCGAAAGGCCCCATAATGCGATACTCCCGTCTCAAACTACAAGTATGAGATGAGCAAAATCGTTGAACAAGATTGAAAGCGCTTTGCTGCATGAAGTAGAATTGGTGGCAAATCAAAGCGTTGCGTTGGCAGCGCCTCAAAAGCGAACCCGAAAACAGCCGGTGGCCTGAGATGGCTGCTGGAAGTCGGAGTGATTGTTTAGCCGGAGGTTTATATGGCCAGTCATACTTATTTGGATGGATTTATTCCCGCGGGAACAGATCAGAAGGAATGCATCAAGTGTGGGATATGCCTGCAAAAATGCCCGGTGCTGAAAATGGAGCAGGAAGAAGCTGAGGCGGAAATAAGCCGCTTAATCAAGGGAGAAGAGACCAAACGTGTCCTTAACGAGTGCACTTTTTGTTTCAGTTGCAATCATTATTGTCCCAATGGTTTGCAGCCATTCAATCTGATCATGGCACGTATGGCGGAGCATAATCGCCAAACTAACACGAAAATGCTGCCTTTTGCGGCGTACATGATAAACGGAAGAAACGAACCGGGATTCTTCAATGATCAATATGAAAAATCTTCTGATGAAGATAAAGTTATCATAAAAAAATGGAGTGCAATTCCTGACAAAGCAAAAGATATATTGTTTGTCGGCTGTACCGGCAGGGCTTCGCCGTCTGGGATTGAGCATTCCAAAGTTATGGTGAACTTGCCTAAATATGGTCCCCGGGACATCTGCTGCGGCGATATCCCTTACCGGTTCGGCGATTATGAGGCTTTTAGTGAGATAGCGGAAAAGGCATTTAACCGGTTATCTGCACTAAAGGTAGACCGCCTGGTATGTCACTGCCCCTCCTGTGCTAATTACTTTAACAACATCTGGCCCAATTGCCATGGAGTCCGGCTTCCCTTTGAAATCATCACTTTATATGAGTGGTTATGGGAACAGTATCAGAAAGGTAACTTACACATGAAAAAGAAAGCAAAGCAAGACATTGTGATTTCCGATTCCTGCCATGCCGGTGAACTGGGAGAACATTTCATGAATACAGTTCGGAGACTTTACGAAGCAGCCGGTATGCATGTGGTTGAATTAAAGAATAACAAACTCGATACTCTATGCTGTGGTTTTGCCGGTTACATACGAGGCGGCGACAATCCACCAGGAGTTAACGAAGCAACGCAAAGAAAAATGAAACAAATTCTGGAAACGGGAATTAACGATGTAGGTTTTAATTGCCACGGCTGCAAGGCACATCTAAGCCAGGCGTTAAAGGGTACAAACATCAAACTCCACCTTGCCATGGATGATATCCTGGAAGCCTTTGAGACTGGCTAGAAGATGACAGGCGGGACGCCTTATACCAGGAGCCTGGTTTGTCCGCTCATACGTCCGACCCGCTCAGTAGGAGCGGACGGAAGATGGCAGTTTTGACACTCGTCTCTCATTGTCTACGGCCCAACTATCAAATTTCTAAAATTTATCAGACAATATTCAGATTTCCTCATATTTTTTCAGACGTTGTTCATGATGGCGGTTGTAGAATCCTCCCAGCCAGGTTTGACTTACGCCCTGAAGACTGGGCTTTGGAGGAACAACCCGATGAAAAAACAAATCTGTTTATTTCTATTAACATTACTGTTATGCAACGTCTGGCTAAACCCGCTGCCCACCTCAGCCCGGTCTCCTGATACTTTTTATGTCTCTCCCACCGGCAGTGATGAATTCGGCAATGGTTCTCAAACCTGGGGTGATTCAGACAACAGCACCGATTGGAGTGCCGGAGATACCGGCCCCTGGCTGACGATCAAGCATGCGGTCGACGCAGCCGCCGACGGGGATATTATCAACGTGGTAGCCGGCACCTATAACCTGAAAGCGCCTATTAAAATCGATAAGCCACTGACCATCTCCGGGAATATCACAGATCCCGGGAGTGTGGTCATCAATGCCCCGTCGGTCGGGACAGCTCCTTATCCCAGTGATAAAGACTGCTTCCAGGTACGTGCTAACGATGTTACGATCGAAGGTTTCCGCATACAAGGAGCTCATCTAGTATGGCCTGGTGTCGGTGACGGTTGGCAGAACGCTGGTATTGCCATCGGCGGCGACCCGGCCATGCTCGGCGGAATGGCCCGGCCGTTGATCGGGATTCAGAATACGGTCATCCAGTACAACGAAATCACCGATAACAGCTACGGGATCCACGCTTATCGCGCCCAACATATCACTATCGCCAACAACAAGATTTTTACCAACACCCAGGACGGGAATTGGTCGGGCAAGGGCATCCTGTTCTACAGTCAGGTATGGCCGGGAGCGGGGGGAGACCCAGACTCCTCGATCCAAACCAAAGACATAGATATCCTGAATAACCAAATATATGATAACGAATTGATGGGTATCGAGTTCAACAGCACCGATGGGGTAGGTGGCGACCTGGATCTGGACGCCTTAATCGACGGCAACGTTTTTTATAACAACGGTGGGCCGTGGGATGATCTCGGTTATAACTTTGACGTCTATCGCGGTATCTCCGCCAACGGGACCTTTGGCGGCAGTGAGACCGGGGTTACCATATCCAATAACGAGTTTTATGATCACCAGGTCACCAGTGGAGCCCGGTTCTCCAACGGCAGCGCGGCAGTCCGGCTTTATAATGCCAGGAACTGGATCATCAGCAACAACCATCTGCATAATAATCTGGCCGGCATCCGTTTATCCGGTTCACTGACCTCCGGCAACCAGATGACCGGGAACAATATCCATGATAATACCCAGGGCATCCGCTTTGAAGCAGGCAAGAATGGCAGTGCCCACCATAATAAAATCTACAACAACAATGTCTCCGGTTATATTCCTGATAATTACCCTCCTTACGGCATACAGAATATCAGCAGTACAACTTTCGATGCAGCGTATAACTGGTGGGGCCATACCGCTGGGCCTGTTTGTACAGAAAATCCGAGTGGCCGGGGAGATAGTGTTTCCGGTGCCGTTGCCTGGGACCCATGGTACGATTCGCCGGCCCAGACTACCATCGTGTCCCATAAACCGGTACACAACGTGACCGTAGATTCATACTACGATTCCATCCAGGCAGCAATCGAGGCTGCCGCCGACGGAGATATTATCAAAGTGGCAGCCGGCACCTATGATGAGAATATCGATATCAAGCGCCGCATCACCCTGCGGGGGGCCGGGACCGATAACCTCACCGGCACCATCCTGCAGAATACGGCAGCGCCGGCTTTGATCGCAGGCTCTCCCTACAGCTACAAACCGGTGGTTGTTATCAGCGCTTCCGGAATTGAAGGTTCTCCGGTAGTCCTGAAAGACTTATTGATCCGCACCCACCAGGACAATGTCAGCGGGGCACAACTGCCCGGCATCCTGCCCCGCCCCGGCACCACAGTGTCCTGGCTGGAACTGGATAATGTGCGCGTCTGCGGCACCCGTTCTAAGGGTACCGCCGAGTCCGGGCTGCTCTTGGATGACTTTTCCAGCCTTAACCATGTGGTTATCAATGATTCGGCCTTTGAGGATATGGCTTACGGCATCATCTTCTTTAATAACAGCAACACCGGCACCAACGCCGGGGACATCGAAATCAATCGTTCTACTTTCAAGCGCAACTCCATTAAAGGTTTTTATGCCGAGAAACTGTCCGAAGCCATATTCCGCGAGGTGTCCGTCACTGATAACGGTGATACCACCTTATCCCCGGAATGGGCTGATGCCAGCAACTCCGGCATTGATATCAACCTGAAGTTCGGTGATTATGTGAATATTACCTTGAAAGACCTGACCGTCACCGGCAACGGGATGGGGTCGGAGAATGGGGCGGGTATCAAGGTAAAAGCGCGGGGGACCGGCCTGGATACGAGCTACAACAGCCGGCCAGCAAACCTGGCCGGGGTAACTATCGAAGGCGGGACTTATACGGGAAACCAGGCCGGCATCCGTTTCGGCGAACCCGGTAAGGAAAACACCGGCCCCAACCAAATCAAGGTATCCCGGGCGGTGATCACCGGGAACCTGCAATACAATATTTCCAATACGATTTCCGGCGAGACTATCGATGCCGCCGGCAACTGGTGGGGCACTGCTGACGGCAACGCCATCCAGGAGCAAGTGGACGGCGCGGTTACCTTCACTCCCTGGCACCTCCAGAAGCTTTCCGGGCTGGCCGCAGATAGCCTCACCCATAATTCACTGGTACTGCGCTGGACGGCCGGCGGCATCTGGGAAGGTGACATTTATGATTACCGCTATGCTACTTTCCCCCTCGACAACCCCGCCGCCTGGGATAAAGCGGAAAGGCTGGCGGGTAAACCAGTACCGGCTGACGGCAGCCAGGAAATGCTGGTCCGCCGCCTTAAAGCAAATACCCGTTATTACTTCGGTTTGGCCTCGGTCAGCGGGAACCTGAGGTCGGAAACCGCCTATCTCGAAGCCGTTACCCTGGCGCAGCAACCGGTAGATAACCAGCCTCCCGCCGCCGTCACCGACCTCACCCCAGCCCCCGGTTCACCTGCGGCTACCAGTGTAGTCCTCAACTGGACGGCCGTGGGGGATGACGGCAGCCAGGGGTTTGCCGCCAGATATATCATCAAGCAGTCGGAATCTCCTATTGACGCGGCGAACTTTAATGCTGCGGCTTCCGTCTACCACAACCGGAATATTAAGCCAGCCGGGCAGACGGAATCGATTATGGTCACACGGCTGCAGCCCGGCACCCGCTACTACTTTGCCCTTAAGGTTCAGGATGAAGCGGATAACTTCTCCCCCATGAGCAACCTGGCCGAAATCGTAACTGCAGATGTCCTGCCGGCAGTCACCGGGATATCACCGGGCTCCGGGGATAACAGCGAAACCCGGACTCTTAATATCACCGGTATCAACTTCACCGGTTCCGGCAATACCATTGTCCGGCTGGTCAATAACGACAATTTGATAACCTTGAAAGAGGTGTCGGTAAAGAGCGCGGCGGAATTAACGGCGGTCCTGCCCAAAGGCGGGCCGCCAGGTATATACTCCGTCCGGATTACCAACACCAACGGGACTTCGGCATCGAGTTCTACGGTATACGAAATCCAGCCCGCCCCGCAACCCCTGCCGGTAGTCACTAATATCAGTCCCAATATCGCCCCGGCAAATACGCCTCGCAGCGGGTTACAGATTTCCGGCCGTAATTTCACGGGGGCTTCTAGCGTAACCCTGAACGGCTATGCTGCTGCCCTCATTACCGTAGACAGCGATACCAGGATCACCATCGATGTCCCGGGTTTGCCGCCGGGCGAATATGATATCCGGATAACCACGCCTGCCGGGACCAATGAAGTCAGTGCTATACAGTTAACCATGTTTGAACCAATCGTCCTCGATGACACCGTGATTGAAGAAGTGGCAACCTCAGGCATCATCGAACTCGTCTCCGAAGGTGTTATCCCGGTTCAGGTAACCATGACCAGCGACAGCCGTGCCGAAGCAGCCCGCAATACTACTCATGAGGTAGATATCAGTGTAGTCATCCCGCCCGGTACTCTGGTTACAGATATCTCCGGCAATCCTTATGCGGGAACTCTGAACCCGCCGCAGGTCGTTAAGCCGGATGCCTCGCTGGCTGCCGGACTCCCCGGCGATGCCGTGGTGATCGAGATGGGAAATCCGCAGCAGGCTATTTGTTTCCACCGGGATTTTACGGCTGTCCTGACCATCGCCGCTAATACCGCCCCCCGCATTTACTATTACAATAAAGTTAGTGCCCAATACGAATTCGCCGGAAAAAGCGGTACCCTGGACGGCGTCAGTTATATCCCTGGCGGGACCATCCTGAATCAGGCGAACGGCAGTTACACCATCGGCCTGCTGCTCGACCATATGTCGGTTTATGTAGCCTCGGCCACGTCTTTACTGCCAGCCCTTCCCCCGGCTGTCACCTCCGTATCTTATCTTGCCACTGATTTCTTCGGGACCAGAGCTTTGTTCTCTCTTGATATCAACGGCAGAGTGCCGGCTGAAATACGTGCTTCATCTGCTGACGGGCGGCTGGTGTTGACCTTGCCGGCCGGTACACTAATCCGGGACAAGAACGGCCTGCCCTTGCATTCTCTGATGGTGGAGGCCGAAGCCAGTCCCCCCGTCGCGCCGGCGGATTTATCTATCGTCGTCTCTTACCGCTTCGGCCCTGCCGGGGCTATTCTCAACCCGGCGGCAATTCTGGTTTACGACTATACCCGGGATACCCTGCCTGCTGGTATCGGTACCGCCGAATTAACCTGGGCATTTTATGATGAAACGGAAGCGAATTGGGTGGAACTGGCCAGTACCGTAGATACCAGCCTTGGGACCGTTACCACAGCCGCCGGCCACTTTACCACCTTCGCCGTCATCGCAGCAAGGCCGGCTGTTTTTACCGCGTCTTCACTCGCAATCACGCCCTCACCGGCAGCCCCCGGTCAACCGGTGATGATTACTGTCTCGATTACTAATCGCGGTGGTACCGCCGGCACCCATACCGCGGTGCTGCGGATCGACAGCATAAAAGAAGCTGAAATCATGGTCAACCTGGCGGCCGGCGGCCGTCAAACGGTAACCTTCTCTGTCGCCCGTGATACGCCTGGTACATACCAGGTCGAGGTCGATGGGCTGGCGGGGGATTTTACTGTTGTTGGGGCAACAGCACCTGCTCCGGCGGCTTTTAACATCACCGGCTTAACCCTTGATGTTGCAGAAAGCCGTCCCGGCTCCAAAATCTGGATATCCGTGCAACTGGCTAACAATGGTGGTACTGCCGGCAGATACCCTCTGGTTCTCCGGATCAACGGTGTGAGAGAAGAAGAAAAAGAGGTTGACCTGGCTGCCGGGGAAAACCGGACGGTCGTTTTTACAGTTACCCGTGATAAGCCGGGTACCTACCTAGTCGAGGCCGGAGGAAAAACGGTGAATTTTACCATCTCCAATCCGGCCGGCCGTAACTTCAATTGGCTACTGATAGCCGGAGCGGCCATTCTCGCCGTGATCATTCTGCTTGTCCGGCAGCTCAATAAACGGAGGCATAACTCAAAAGCATAAACTACTCTGTTACCAGTATAGCGTCTTGTAAGTTCCTTAAATAATTTTAGTTGCCTGTAAGCTGTCATTCCTGCGGAAGCTGATATCGCGGAGAAGTGGGGTTTCTGGATTCTGCCCTTCGCCAGAATGACGTTGGCTTCATCACGGCGTTTTCGAGTTATTAACCTATATCCGAGACGGGATACTAGTATCTGCTTTTTTAGTTTTCGGGAAAGGAGGAAAAACCGATGAAGGAAAATACTCACGCTTTGATTGTGGATGATGAAGCGCTGATCGGAAAGGTTTTAGCAGGCGTCCTGGAACCCAGGAACTGTACCTGTGTTACCACAAGCACTGCCAGTTGTGCTCTGGAGATGTTGTCCCGGCATTGCTTCGACCTGGTTTTGCTCGATATCATGCTCCCCGGGCAGTCCGGCCTGGAACTACTCGATAATATCAAGATATCCCACCCCACACTGCCGGTCGTCATGGTCACTGCCCTGAACGATGCCGCGACCGCGGTCCAGGCGATGAAGAAAGGAGCAGCCGATTACCTGGTGAAGCCCTTTAGCTTCGATGACGTCCACCGCTGCCTGGATACTGTGTTGAAGGAGAGTTCTCGCCAGGTTCTCCTGGCAACCAGGCCAGCCACCAGCCGGATGGAAGCGATTGCCGAAGGGGTGGAGGTGATGGTCGACCACTTTGATTTCCACGAACGCATTGTTACCGAACGTACCATCGCCGCAGCGAAGCGGCTTGCCATCCCGGAGACGGACATCCAGGCCTGGGCGGCAGCCCGCCGGGAAGCTAATGTCGAACGGGAAAAGCAGATCGGACTTATAACGGGTTTGTTCGACCGTTGAAGTAATGATTTTTCCAGGCAAGCCCAACCTTAGCATCATTCAGGAAGTACGGACTAAAGGATTTACCTGATATTAATGAATATACTTGTATTGATAAATATCCCGCATTTGCACCGGTATGGAAAGGTATCAGGAATTACATTAAAAGAAACAAATGTGCAGATAAAACATTAACTGAATTTCTAAGCATTGTTCAAGCATTGCTTAACGACCTTGTAAACAAACAGGGAGACTTTAAGTTAATGACTCAAATAAATGGCCAACCTGCCCTTTTATAAATTTTCCTGGATTTCATACTTGTCCAAAACGACTTTTCCACTATTATCAGCCTAAGCGTCACTATTAATAAAAAAATTGACCCCAGACTTCGCCAGTAATCAGGGTAAGGGACTCTATTTTTTGTAAGTAACATAAAACCCGAATATCGTCCCGATTGTCATATGATCCCGATTCACTCCACTTAATGGGCTCTTCGAGATGCCAGATAAAGCCGGCACATCCCGAGAGATACGGGACAGGCAAGATGAGAGGACGACGCTGAATGACTAATGGCGAACTCCGGTGCGGCGGCGCAGTTGTCCGCAGGCGGCTTCGATATCGGCGCCTTTCTCTTCACGCTGGGTGACCGGGATGCCGGCGGCTACCAGTACCTCACGGAAAGCTTTAACTTGCTGGCCCGAAGAAGCCTGTAACGCCAGTTCGGGCACCTTGTTGTACGGGATCAGGTTCACATGGCAATTTAAACCGTGAAGCAGCTGCGCCAGGCGCCGGGCTTCCTCCAGGCGGTCATTCTCACCGGCGAGCAGGCAGTATTCAAATGTGATGCGCCGTCCTGTCTGCCGGACATACTCCCGGGCGGCTTCAATCAGTTCCCGGATCGTCCATTTGGCCATACCGGGCACCAAACGGCGGCGGAGTTCATCACTGGTGGCATGCAGGGAGACAGCCAGGGTAATCTGCAAACTTTCCTGTGCCAGTTTAAAGATACCGGGGACATAACCGGACGTGCTGACAGTCAGATTGCGCGCTCCGATCCCTTTTTCCACGTTGAGGAGATGCAGGGCTTTGATGAAGGCGTCATAATTGAACAGCGGCTCGCCCATGCCCATAAAGGTCACATGGTCGAGGCGAGCCCGGCCTCCCGGTCCGTTTTCGGACGCATCTTCTACTGCCAGCACCTGCCCCACGATTTCTCCGGCGGACAGGTTGCGCAAAAAACCGCTTAATCCTGTAGCACAAAACAAGCAGCCCACCGTACAGCCGGCCTGGGTCGAGACACAGCAGCTAAAACGGTCTTCGTAGGGTAACCCCACCGTTTCCACCCGCACTCCGTCCGCCATTTCCAGCAGCAATTTAACCGTACCGTCACGGCTGCGGCGCTCCGTCACCAGGGAAGCCCGGCCGACCTGGTACTTTTCCGCCAACCGGGTACGCAGTGCTGCCGGCAGGTCGGTCATCTCGGCAAAGCGGCGGGCATACCGGCGGTAAATCCACTCCGCCAGCTGCCGGCCGCGATATTGCGGGACTCCTTCGTCCTGGGCAAGACGGCATAACTCTTCCGTGTTCAGACCCAGCAGTGATGATATCATGGCTTAAATTTGCTACCCCGCCCTTTATTATACTGCAGGGTGGTTTCTCAAACCGACTGGAAGCGTCTTTCTCCAGGATTCAGATTGCTGCACTTTGTTGGTAATGACGACATCGTGTGCAGTCAATGCGGGCAAAGGGCGCAATCAGACGAAGTAATCTGTCCTCCCTCCAAACAGAACAAGATACCAACGCTAAACAGTTGTTTTATTGCCATAGGATTCGGATAACAGCAGAGTTATTTACCAGCTGCCTTTGGCGTCAGTTTGATCTCGTACAACCGCGGCCATAACTTGCCGGTAACGAACAGGCGCTTGCCTTTAGCATCGTAAGCGATGCCGTTGAGAACATCTATTGACGTTCCGGGGGGTATCTCCGGCGTTAATCCAGAAAGATCAGCCCACCCCGTGATATTACCGCTTTTGGCATCGATGATGACGATGTAGGGAGTCGGCCACACGTTGGCATATATCTTGCCTCCGGTATATTCCAGTTCATTGAGCCGGGCAGCAGCCAGGTGCGGGGGGAGGTTTTGCACTTCCAGGTGCCCGGTCACCTGCAGGGTACCGGGGTCCAGGTAATACAACGCCAGTGTCCCGTCGCTCATAATCAAGTGCTGGCCGTCATGGGTAAGGCCCCAGCCTTCCGTCGCGTAGGAAAATTCACTTAGTTTCGCAAAGGTTGCCCGGTCATAAACAAAACCGGTATACGACTGCCAGGTCAACTGGTAGATCCGTTCGCCGAGGACCGTGACGCCCTCACCGAAAAAAGGCGCCGGTAAATCGAAAGACTGCAGCACCTCCCCCGTCGTCAATGCCACCCGCCGCAGCGACGATTTACCCACCAGTCCTGTTCCCTCATAAAGCTGCCCAGCGGTAAAAACCAGCCCCTGGGTAAATGCCGCCGGGTCATGAGGATAAGAAGCGATTACCGTGTACTCGTATTCTTGAGCTGCCGGCGGGGTTATCGGGGCAGTATCGGGCGGGCCGACAGTACAGGAAATCAGGATAAACGATAGTACTATCATAAAAAATGGAATTTGTCTCAATTTGAACACAAAAACCACTATACTTACTGCCGGCGCTGATGTCAAAGGTACCTTATGGTCATTGACCGAGTTTAATCACATAGATAGAATCAAAAAGATGAGGGCTTTCTCGTCCTCTATCTTAATTAGTTTTCGTTGTTTATTTTAAGGAGGTTACATGGCTTTTCTCAGGCAAATCTTGAAGGTATCCCTATCCCTGGTCCTCTTCGTCACTGTTATGGGCTGCGGCAGCGCCGCCTCCCTAACTGATGAACAAATCGCCGCCAAAGCCCTGGGTGCTTACGATGATATAACCACGGTAAAAATGGACATGGAAATGACCATGGACATGGAAGCTGTGGGTGGAGAAAAACCCATCAGCTACCAGATGAACATGGAAGCCAACGGCTCCGTCGATATCCCGGAGACGGAAATGGCAATGGCCATGACCGTGGATATGGATATTCCGGAGTTGGGCGCGCAGAAAATGTCAACCGATATGTACATCGTCGACGGCTGGATGTACATGAAAATGAGTATGCCTGTCATCGGTGAACAATGGCTTAAGTCCAGGCTGGACGACAGCATGTGGAACCAGCAGAACCAGATAGAACAACAGATACAGTTGTTAAAATCGGCCATCAAGACCAGGTCGCTGGGCAAGGAGACGGTCGGCGGCGTCGAGTGCTACATGCTTGAAATTACGCCGGATATGGCCGCTTTAGCCGACTTTGTAGGGTCCCAACTGGGTTCTCAAGACGGGGCTGACGCTTTGGCGGATATCGATCTGGCAAAAGTATTCAAATCAATCACCATTACCGAATGGGTGGCGGCCGATACTTATCTACCCGCCAGGATGGTAATGAACATCCTCATGGAGATGAACGAAGATGATTTCGGCAGCACTGACGCAGGTAATGAACTGGTGACCGTGGATATGGTCTTGACCGTCAATTATTCCGATTACAACCAGCCGGTAACCATCGTCCTCCCGCCGGAAGCGGCAAATGCCGTCGAACAACCTGCAGGCGAGTAATATCTTTCCACCACGGGGTAAAAAATGGGCTTCCACTGATTTGGGAAGCCCATTTTGTTTTTCCATGACTCCCATATCACCTGACCAAACCGGGCATCTTCCCGACTTCTCCAGGTCATTTCTATTGACCGGCTCAATCACCGGAATATTCAGGTATAATTGATATGCATATCCGGATAAAGTGGAGGAGAGGACTCATGGCCAAACATATACGGCTGAAAGTTAACGGCGTGGAAATCAACTTCGAGCGTTTTGTCGACTCTTTTATCGAAAACACGGTATGTGGCATGCTGGCCTCCCTGGATGGCACCGGGCTGGTAAAGGAACTAAACCTTGTTCTTGATGGGGATGACATCCATATCATGCTCAACGGTGAAGACGTGGCGGTCAATACATTTGTCCGGAAAATTATGAAGAGTACGTTCTTTGGCATGGTTACTCCGCTAAAGGGGGTAAATATCAAGTCGGTTGGTGAACTAAGAAGCCTGCTTCTGGAAATATCAAGGTAAAGGCTTTGTCATGATGTGATAAAGAATTCCGGCTCGAAGAGTGAAGTACCGCCTGTACGACTGTAGAAAATACGGGTAAAATTTAATCATTCAGTATATAAGGAGTATATATGTACCGGAAAATATTAGCACCGCTGGATGGATCCGAATTCTCCGAATGCAGCCTGGAACACGTAAAAACGATCGCCCAGGGATGTCAGGTACCGGAAATCATACTGGCGCGTGTGGTCGAACCGATCCACGCTGCCGACATGGCATCCTACGCCGAAGCCGGCATCGATACCGTCAGCCTGATGCGTGACGTGGAAGCTTCAGCCCGGACTTATATTAACCGGATTGCGGATAATCTGAAAAAGGAAGGCCTGCCAGTAAAAGCGGAAGTGATGACGGGCTGGGCAGGCGACACCATCATGAAATATGCAGAAGATCAGAGCGTGGACCTGATCATTATGAGCACCCACGGCCGGTCCGGTATCGGGCGCTGGTTCATGGGCAGCGTGGCGGAAAAAGTGGTACGGCATTCCCACATTCCGGTGCTTACCGTATCCCCTGCCGGCTGCCGGCAGGAGCAACCGGAAAAATAACGTAATACCTGTTTTAATTGACCGGTATTGCCTGTTATGTTAATATCGTTTTATAGACCAACCGTGATAGCCCCAAGGAGGTTTTTATGACCAAAGAGACTATCCAGGGAGTCCTGGACAAGATCCGGCCCGGTCTGCAAGCCGATGGCGGCGATGTAGAACTGGTCGATGTAAAAGGTGGGACCGTCCGGGTCAGGTTGACCGGCGCCTGCGGCCACTGAGCATTTTCTACCATGACCTTAAAAATGGGCATCGAAAAGATCCTGAAAAAGGAAGTGCCCGAGGTCAAGGAAGTAGTCGCCGTGAGCGACTCCGAAGATTAGAAAGGTGAAATCAGATGCCATCCGGCACAGCACCAACAACCACAGTTGAATTCAAGCACCTGGAACCGGGGAAGGAAATCCTGATCGGTATCGCCGGTTACTATGTCATGTTCAAAGAAGTCAGGATGCCTTATAAAGACCGGGAAATACTCTATCTAACCGGGAAAGCCGTGTTGGAAGCTTCCTGCTGCGGCGCCGGCAGCTGGGTATATGCCTCGGTTCCGGGTTACATCAAAGGCTGGCATACCAGCGAGCGAGACGGGGCCGTATATTCGGAAGTAGAGCCGATCGCCGACCCGGCCGAACGGGAAGAACTAAACAAGATCATCATGGAAAAGGAATTCCTGGAGATAGTATATTTCCCATAATGACCTGACATTCGCCTGGGAATGTATTTCATCTACGCGGTGAATCCTTATTCTCTCCCCTTCGGCAAGTTCAGGGCAGGAACTTTACCAAGGGAGACTTCAGGCCAGCGGTTAGCCCATGAAGCGGTTGATTATCGGCATTAACCAATTCACTCCCCACGCCGCCCCTACCATCAGGATCACGTACTTCAAAGTTTTGCCGATCCAGGCTACGAGCATGAATTTCCACAGCGGATAGCGCAGCGCTCCGGCGACGATGCCAGCCACATCCAGGGGCAATACCAGGATAAATGAGAATAGGAAGATGATCAGGCTGCCGCGTTTATGCATCCACTTTTCGACCCGCTGGTAGAACTTACCCCGGCTCGCCAGGTCCCGGCTGCTGTAGCCGGCGGCATAACCGGTGAGTTCGCCGATCATACTGCCGGCGGCTCCGATTATGCCGACCAGTACCGGATTAAGCGTAGCCAACAGGGGAATAAATACGGCCACCCCGGGTACGGGGACGACGACAGTGGCACTGCTAAGGAGGCTGACGATAAAAACGCCTAAATAGGCGTATTCTTTTAGTCCCTCGATTTCATGCCGGTAGATGAACAGGACAACCGATATCACGATAACCAGGATGATGGTTATCGCCGGTACGATGAACTTTCTGAATAGCCCCGGTTTTTCAGGGGTATTCTTATCCTTATCCGGCAGTATTTTCGCCTGGGAGTTGCCCGGTTCTGTCATCTTTGTTATACTTCTAAATCGCGCCCCCATGGTCTAGAGGCCCAGGACGACACCCTTTCAAGGTGTAGACAGCGATTCGAATTCGCTTGGGGGCATATCCTTATTTTCTGTGATTTCTTCAATCAGTCAACCAGCCGCCATCCACCGGCATGGTTATTCCCGTAATGTAAGCGGCCTCCGCAGATACCAGGAACAAAGCGGCGCTGGCCACGTCTTCGACTTCGCCCACCCTTCCCAGCGGGATACGCCGGCTGACCTGTTCCGGGGTCCACCAGGTAGAAATCGTCCGCCTGGTGCTGGTGGTGTCGATAATACCCGGTGCGATGCAGTTTACATTGATCTTGTATTTCCCCCAATCAGCTGCCAGCGAACGGGTGAGATTGATCACCCCGGCTTTGGCCGCACTGTATCCGGGGACATGCGAGGAACCGGAAATGCCAGCAGCGGACGAGATATTCAGGATCTTCCCCCCACCGTTGCTGGACATCCATTGGCCGGCGCGCCGGCTGCATAAATAGGTACCCCGTAAAATAACGGCGATGACCCGGTCCCAGCGCTCCGCTGTTTGATCTTCGATCATCGTACCGTACTCCGGCACCCCGGCATTATTGACCAGGATATGGACGCCGCCCATTTCAGCAATAACCCGGGAGACCATGGCCCCCACCTGTCCGGCATCGGAAACATCAGCAACTACAGTGATAACTTTACGCCCCAGGCGCCTGATGCGGGCGGCGGTCGCTTCCGCCGAAGGCATATCGATATCGTTAACCGCGATATCCGCACCTTCCTTAGCGAACAGGGCAGCAATGGCCTGGCCGATGCCGGTGCCCGCCCCGGTAATTAATGCCACTTTCCCTTCGAGTTTCATCTTCGCATCCTGTTTTACAAACGATAAGGCTACTTCTTTGGCCCGGGACCTTGCTCGAACATCTCCAAAATAATACCCCCGGCATTCAGGTCGATATAAGCGCCGTGGCGTCCGCCGGGCATGCGGATATCGAGGAGCACGGTACAACCCTTGTCGGTCAACCGCTTGATCTCTTTCTCGATGTCAGCGACCGTGACCAGGACATGCTGGATCCCTTCTCCTTTGCTGTCCAGGTATTCACGGTGGGGGGATTCGAGCGCTATCGGCTGCACCAGTTCGATCTGTAAGCCCCCGAAGGGAGCACCCATGATCTTAGCATCAGCCAGGGCCGGTTTACCCCGGAACAACTCCTGCCGTTCGGGCGGCAGTTTCATGGTTTCAAAAGGCCCGAATCCTAATTCGGTCAGTCTGTGCGCCACTTTTTCCGCATCTTTCACTACCACCCCTACCTGGGTCACTTTCCAGGAACTGATAGAGTCATCGTTCGTCATGTTTTCCCCCCTCTCATATAACATAAGCCGCTTAATTATAGACGGGTTGGCCAGGCTACTCAATTACAGGGACAATAAAGGTAGAAAGGCGCGGTATCAGCGTAAAAAGGTTTTGCGGCCAGCGGCCGGCAGCATGTAAAAGCAGCAAACACTAGATACGTTCTTTCAGTTTCTGATAGGTTTCATGTAGTGCCTGAGGGATCACCCGGGCATCGCCGATGACCGGCATAAAATTGGTATCGCCCTGCCACCGGGGGACGATGTGCGTATGGATATGCCCGTCGATGCCCGCTCCGGCCACCTTACCGATATTCATACCTGTATTGAAACCATTGGGGTTGTACATTTCACGAAGTACTTTGATGCACCGGCACACCAGGTCGGTATGCTCGTGCAACTCTTCCGCTCTCAGGTCTTCCGGAGTTGCGGTATGCCGGTAAGGTGCTACCATCAGGTGTCCAGGATTGTACGGGTAGCTGTTCATGATTATGTAATTATGTTTACCCCGGAACAGGACATAGTTGGCTTCATCATTATCTTCTTTCGGCTTTTCACACAGGATGCAGCCTTCAGGTTTTTTTGCCTGGATATATTCGACCCGCCATGGTGCCCATATATGTTTCGTCATCTACACAAGCTCCTCGATTGGATACCGGTCACATTTTAACTGAGGACAGGCATGAGGTCAAAAACGCTGACACGGGATACTATATACCATCCAGGTATGACAGTATACCCGGATAGTACTTTTAGGCCGGAGCCAGGCAGCAAATATTGACATTCAATGGAGGCGGTTTTAGACTGTTAACAGTTGGGTACAATAATTTTTCGAAGTAGCCGAGGTTTCGATCCGGTAATACCGGTACAATCAGGTTTGTGTGATACCAGGAGCTGCCGCATCTCGATAGTCAAGTACGTCCACGACACTGTCATCCATAAGAATACACCGCCGGCTTCTGTGAGAAATGCCTGCCGATTCGGCAAATATGCTGAATTCGGCGATCCTGGTTTTAATCCCTGACACCAATCCCGGAATTAGTAATGAAGAACACCTAGTCATAATTGGAGGTTATGCCTGATGCTGGAGCCACAAATTACCCAGGACCTGGTTAAGTACCGCCGCGAGGAAATCCTCAAGGACGGACGGAAAGTATTATTGAGAGCGACCGAAAAAAGCGATGTGCCTTTATGGTTGGCTTTTATCTCGCGGCTAAGTGATAAGACCAGGTACTTCCGTTTTCATACGATCAAGAAAGAAATGACTGAAAGCGACGCCCTCCGTTATTGTACCGTCGATTACCGGAACTCCTTTTCCTATGTGGCGGAAACAGGGACCCGGCAGGACCGGAAAATCATCGCAGTCGCGCATTATTACCGTTTACCCAACAAACGTTCTGCGGAAGTGGCTTTTGCCGTGGAAGATGCTTATCAACATGCCGGCCTGGTCACGTTACTTATCGATGCCCTGGTTGATGTGGCCCGTAAAAATGACATTTCGACTTTTGAAGCCTATGTATTAGGCCAGAACACTTACCTGATGGGGGCTTTCCTGGACTACGGCTTCCATTTATCCAGTGAACTGCAAGCCGGGGAATTTCACATCACGTTCCCCATCAAACAAACCAAGGAAGCGGATGCCAAACAGGCGGAGCGTGACCGTGATGCCATCGTCACCTCCCTGCAGCCGATATTAAACCCGAAATCAGTCGCCATCATCGGAGCGGCGCGCAACCCCGGTACCATCGGCAACCTGTTGATGCGCTGCATCCTGTACAACGGCTTTTCCGGCACGGTGTACCCGGTCAACCCCAATACCGATGCGGTGCTCTCCGTAAAATCCTATCCCTCGGTGCTTGATATTCCCGGCAAAGTGGATATGGCCATTATCGCGGTCCCAGCCGCCATCGTCCCCAAGGTCGCTGACGAATGCGGGCGCAAAGGAGTCCGGGCCCTGATCGTCATCTCCGACGGCTTTCGGGAGCGGGGGGCGGAAGGATTAGCTAAAGAAGAAGAACTTAGAAATATCATCCTCAGCTACGGCATGCGCCTGATCGGGCCAAACTGCATGGGCGTGATCAACACCGACCCGGCAGTCAAACTCAACGCTACCTTTTCCCAGGTATATCCTGCCATCGGCAGTGTCGCTTTCCTGTCTCAGAGCGGTGCCATGGGGCTAGCCATCCTGGAACATGCCAAGAACCTCAACATGGGCATCTCTACTTTCGTCAGCGTGGGTAACCGCGGCGATGTCTCCTCCAACGACCTACTGCAGTACTGGGAACAGGACCCGGCAACCAAAGTGATTTTGCTATATATCGAATCGTTCGGCGATTCCAGCCGCTTTACCCGGATCGCCCGCCGCGTCTCGTCGAAAAAACCGATCGTGGCTGTAAAGGGCGGCATGACCGCTGCCGGGGCCCGGGCAGCCTCGTCGCATACTGGGGCTCTAGCCTCTTCAAATGTAGCTTCGGACGTCCTTTTCCAAAATGCCGGTATCATCCGGGTGAATTCCGTCGAAGAACTCTTTAACCTGGGCACATTCTTATCTACCCAGCCGCTGCCCAAAGGCCGCAGAGTGGCGATTGTTACCAACGGCGGCGGCCCGGGTATCATGGCCGCAGATGCGGCTTCACTCAATGGACTGGAAGTCCCCGAGTTAAGTGCCGAGACTAAAGAAAAGATCAAGCCCGCCTTAAAACGTGATATCAACCTGGGCAATCCCATGGATACGACCGCCGGGGCGACAGCGGAAGAATACGAAGGAATCCTGAAAGTTCTGGCAGCAGATGATAATATCGACGCGGTGCTGACTATTTTTGTTCCGCCCATTGTGGTTGAAACTAAATACATGGAAGAGACGCTGCGGCGGATGGCTCCTATCTATTGGCGGGCCAAGAAACCTTTGCTGGGCTGCTTTATCGGGCAAAAAGGCCTTAATGCACAACTTGGTACACAAGGCCATTATATCCCGCTGTACACCTTTCCGGAAGAAGCGATCTCAGCTCTCAGAAGAGCCGTAGAATATTCTGAGTTGCGGCGTAAACCGATAGGCAAAATCCCGCTTTTCAAAGACATTCGTAAGGATGACGCCCGCAAGTTAATCGAAACCGTATTGAGAAACAGCACCGAACGGCCGGTACACCTTTCCGCCAGCCAGGTCGCTGAATTACTGGACTGCTACGGTATCCAGCAAGCGAAGATTGCCTCCGCTACCTCCCCCGCCGAAGCCCGGGCGGCAGCGAAAAAACTCGGCTTCCCGGTCGCGGTTAAACTGGCATCACCGACGATAACCCACAAGACTGACGTCGGCGGGGTGGTGCTTAATGTATCCTCGGAAGCGGGGGTAGAAGAAGCTTACGGGACCATCCGTAAAAACCTGAAAAAGCTAGGCAAGGAAAAGGAAATGTCCGGGGTCACCTTGCAACGGATGGTAACCGGCGGCATCGAAACGATCGTCGGAGTCACCCAGGATCCGTCCTTCGGCCCCTTGATCATGTTCGGTTCAGGCGGTGTTTTTGCCGAATTACTCAAGGATGTTGTTTTTAAGCTGCATCCCATTACCGACCTGGACGCAGCGGAAATGATCAATTCGCTGAAAATGACCAAGTTATTCAGCGGCTACCGGGGTGCCCCTCCGAGTGACACCGAAGCCGTCGAAGAACTCCTGCTACGTGTTTCCGCCATGGTGGAAGACGTCCCGGAAATCGCCGAACTCGACCTTAATCCGGTCAGTGTCAGAGCCAGGGGTGAAGGTTATTGGGCGGTTGACGCCAGGATCATTATCAAATAACCGGGGGATAAAGCGGGAGGTAAATGGACAATACGGGGCTACCAGGAGACAGTCTGACCTTCTTGGGAACGGGCGGCGCCCGTTTCATGATCATCAGCCAGATCCTGGCTTCGGGGGGGATATGGATGGACCTGAGTGGAAACCAGATCCTGCTGGATCCCGGGCCGGGCTGTATTGTCCAGGCTACCAGACGGAAATTGAAAGCCGAACGGCTGAAGGCGATCATCGTCTCCCACCGCCACCTCGATCATTCCGGGGATGTGAACGTGATGGTGGAGGCGATGACGGATGGAGGGCACCGCCGGCACGGTTATTTTTTCGCTCCTGCCGATGCCCTGGGCCCGGAACCGGTATTATACTCCTACCTTAGAAAAAGCCTGGACGGCGTCGTGACCCTGGAAGAGAAGAAATCCTATCAGATAGGCGATATCACCTTCACCACGCCGGTGCGGCATACCCACCCGGTAGAGACATACGGGATGGTTTTCCGGACACCCCGGCATACCTTCGCCTATATTACCGATACCCTGTTTTTTAAGGAACTGGTGGAACACTACCAGGCAGAGATGCTGATCATCAACACTTTATTTACCGAACCGCGGTTTTATGGAGGCGACAGGAGCCTGCCGATCGAACACCTTTCCGTGCCTGATGCTGAATATATTGTTGCCACTTTAAAACCCAAAACTGCAATCCTGACCCATTTCGGCATGAATATCTGGCAAGCCCGGCCTAAAGAAATCGCGGAGCGGATGAGCCAGGCGACGGGTATAAAAGTGATCGCGGCGGTGGATGGGATGAAGTACGATCTGACAGAACTGGATGGATAATTAAACCGTGGATGAACTAAAAAATCTTGACCGCATTTTACACCAGGTAAATAAGCCCGCACGGTATACCGGCGGCGAGTGGAATATCATAAAGAAGGATTGGCAAACCACCCCCATCAGGATTGCCCTGGCTTATCCCGATGTATATG
>CAZSHH010000008.1:0-8150 GCA_964606525.1 uncultured Dehalococcoidales bacterium | reverse complement strand
TCGGGATGTCGAACATGGCAATACCGATCCTTTATGATATTTTCAACCAGCAGCTTGATGTGCTTGCGGAAAGGGTTTTCGCGCCCTGGGTAGACATGGCTGCGGCCATGCGGCAGGCCCATATCCCGCTGTACAGCCTGGAATCCCGCCGGCCGCTGCGGGAATTCGATGTCTTCGGGGTTTCCCTGGGTCACGAACTAACTTACACCAATATCCTGAATATGCTGGACCTGGCCGGAATTCCGTTATTAGCCGCAGACCGGGACACTTCATACCCCCTGATCATCGCCGGCGGAAGCGGTGCGCTGAACCCCGAACCGATGGCCGATTTCATTGATTTCTTCGTTCTCGGTGACGGAGAAGAAGTAATCCTGGAAATCGTAGAGGCATTGAGAGACCAGGTTAACCTAAAAAATAGCAGCAATACGGCCGGCACTAAAAAAGACATCCTGCGGCGTTTCGCCCGGATATCCGGTGTCTATGTACCCAGCCTTTATCAGGTTGAATACCATGCTGACGGACTTGTTCAACGTATTACACCAACCGTTCCGGAAGCGCCGGAACGTATCCAGCGGCGGATCATCACCAGCCTGCCACCGCCGGTCGTCAAACCCGTGGTGCCCTTTATCGAGGTAGTCCATGACCGGGGAGCCGTGGAGATACAAAGGGGCTGCAGCAACGGCTGCCGTTTCTGCCAGGCAGGTGCGATCTACCGTCCGGTACGAGAGAGGCCGCTAGAAGAAGTCCTTAAGGCAGTGGGAGAAATCATCTCGAACTGCGGCTACGATGAGATTTCCCTGGTTTCCCTGAGCAGCAGTGATTATTCGGATATCAGAAAGCTGGTGACCAACCTGACGCAGCGTTATCCCGATCTGGCGATATCCCTGCCCAGCCTGTATATCGGCAGCTTCTCAGTAGACCTGATGGAATGCCTGCCGTCACACCGGAAGACCGGGTTAACCTTTGCCCCCGAAGCGGGCAGTGAGAGAATGCGCCGTACCATAAACAAAAGAGTGACCGAGGCCGATCTCTTGACCACAGCCACAGCCGCTTTCGCCAAAGGGTGGGGCGGCCTCAAACTTTACTTCATGCTGGGGCTGCCGGGGGAAACCAGCGAAGATGTGCAGGAAATCGGCAATCTGGTAAATAAAGTCTATCTGGAAGGGCAGCAGGTCAGCCGCCGGCCCATCCAAATACGGGTTAACCTGTCCACTTTTGTCCCTAAACCCCACACCCCGTTCCAATGGGTAAAACGGGAGAGCGAAGAAGCTTTAAATACGAAACACCAACTCCTCCACCAGGTAATTCGCCGGAAAGCGATCAGGTTGTCCTGGTCCGACCCGAAGGCCAGTCAACTGGAAGCCGTGATGTCACGCGGCGACCGGCAGCTGGGTAAAGTGATTTACGAGGCCTGGAAGCAGGGAGCGATATTCGATTCCTGGGGGGAACATTTCAATTATGCTGTCTGGCTGAAAGCTTTCACCGATTGCGGTATCAATCCCGATTTTTATGCCAGCCGCGAACGCTCCCTGGACGAAACTTTGCCCTGGGGACATATCGATATCGGAGTCAGTCCCGCTTTCCTGAAAGAAGAGTACCAGCGGGCTTTACGGGCGGAAGAAACAGACGACTGCCGGAACGGACTGTGCAACACCTGCGGACTCCAGGCCGTGATACCGGTTTGTAAAGCGAAGATAACGGCAAAATGAGAAGGAGCGGCCCGACGGCCGCTCCTTAAAGATGTGGCTGCGGTTAACTTTATTTTTTCTTGACGTTCAATTGGCGGACTGGCCGGCCTTCGATATAGCCGCGATAACCCTCGGGCGACAGCTGGAAGCGGGGGCCATCTTCATCAGCCCAGGTAAAACCATAAATCTCCGGATTGTAGGTTTTCATAACTTCCCAAAGATCGGCAATCGCTTCCTGGAATTGTTCATCCTTAAAGGGAGGCCCCTGGAAGACCATCATATTACACGGCTTCAGATCGATTATCTCGTAGCCATCGGGGACCGGGCCGGCATAATCCGCCGGCATCTCCACACCCATGGCATACATCGAGGAGCCGGGGCGCTGCAGGTTTTCCGGCAGCCAGACACCCATCGGCTCGTTAAGGGCATCTTTGAGCGTCCCTAAAAAACTATCGATATCACAACCAAGTTCTTCGCAGTACTCAAAATAACCGGTAGCTTTGGTGCCACGTTTCAGTATCAATTTACGGGCCGGCCGGTCGACCACCTGGACAAACACCGTATCCGGTTTCTTTTTTTCCGTCATAATAGCATCTCCTTTTTGTAATTTGAGGTAATAGTCACGGGCACGGTCCGGCATAAAAAAGCGGACCGGCGGATTCTTCCGGGAATATTCCCGTGGGGTCATGCCGAACTGTCTGGCAAAAGCCCGGGTGAATCCTTCATGCGAACCAAACACGAAATCGAAGGCGATATCGATGATCCGCTCATCACCATCACGCAGTCTGGCGGCCGCGCGCGACAGCCGCAGCTCACGGATGTATTCAAACGGGGCTTTTCCGGTCAAATCCCGGAAGATCCGGGCAGCGTACCATGGTGAATAACCGGCCACCCGGGCCAGATCCAGCAGGGTAATGGGTTCGGTGGTGTACCGGTCGATGTAGTCCTGCATCCGCTGTACGGCATTTATTTTTTCCCAGTTTTCCGTATCTTTACCTCATGTTTGAGTATAACAGGAGAGTAAGTCGGGTTCTTGACCATTTTTGCTGAATATAACTGCATACCGGAAATTTGACAGGTATACGGATAATACCGGGCACACGTTCAGTGGCAGCTATTCTGTACCGGTATATTGTGCCATCGAGAAGGGCAAGCCGTGTCCCGGGTAGATCATACTGATATCCATTACCTTCAACCTGGCGGCACTGGCGTTCATCTCAGATGCATCGTCGACCAGGTTGCTAATTTGTGGTTTACCCTCATTTATCAGCAAATCGCCGCAAAAAAAGTGGCCTTCTGCAGTCATGATACCGATAGAACCCTGCGAATGTCCCGGGAGATAGTAGACTTTCGCATCCAGGCCAAAACGGGACAACTCTTCTCCTTCGGCGAGTAATATTTCCGGCTTAAAACGCTTGAAAACCAATAAACCCACGAGATAAATAACAACCCGGGCGAAAATCCCTCTCTGGTGCTTGCGGTTGAGGAACATGCGCCCCTTCTCCACTACGGGGGCTTCGGCGGGGTGAAGAGCGACCGGGACTCTATATTTTTTCTGCAGCCAGGCACAATTTCCGGTATGGTCGAAATCAGCATGCGTAACTACGGCCAGTTTGAGATCACCCGGATGACAGCCGGCTTTCTTTAAAGCTCTCCGCAAAATATACCGCTGCCAGGAGAACCCGGAATCGATCAGGATGAAGTTGCACCCGTTCTTCAACAGATATGCATTGACCATGGGCCACTTGACCGTAATAATATCCAGACTCATGTATTGTTCTACCCGGTCCATTCACTATCAGTTCACGGTTACGCGCACCTGATGAATAGGAGTATTTGCCGTAGCGCCAAGCTTATTATCCCGGAAAACACCACAGGACACCAGTATACCATGATGGTTCGGTATTTCTTAATAATTCCTAAACAATTCTACGCGATGATAAAAGTGTCCTGGGGTGGCAAGGTTCGGCCGCCATTCCAGGGGAATTGGAGTGGCGGCCGATGGCTTGCCGGAAAACATTATAGGGAGGTGAAGCAATAGATGAAATCAAGATTTTCCAAAATACTGGCAGCTTTATCGCTGGTAGCGATTTCAGCTGCTTTGCTGGTTACGGTAACCGGCTGTACCGTCAGCCAACCACCGGCGGCGGCAGCGGCCAATGAAACAGCCGCCGGAGAAGCGGCGATTACCGGTATTTACGCCGCCGCCAATCCGACAGTGGTGCAAATCATAGTGAAAACGCAGCGTTCAGGATTCGGCGGCTACTCATCCGAAGGACAGGGTTCGGGATTCGTCATCGATAAAGACGGCCATATCCTGACCAATAACCACGTTGTGGAAGGAGCAACCAGCGTCGATGTAGTTTTCAGCGATGGTAATACGGTAATTGCAGAGGTACTGGGTACCGACTCACTTGATGACCTGGCGGTCATCAAGGTTGACGCTGCCGCGGTAGCGGACATTACCCCATTGACGATGGTAGACACCAGCAACTTATTACCCGGCCAATTAGCAATTGCCCTGGGCAGCCCGTACGGCCTGGCCAACTCGATATCGGTAGGCGTGGTCAGCGGATTGAACCGCAGTGTCGAAGGCAGTACCCTGACGGGGCTGATCCAGACTGACGCCAACATACAACCGGGAAATTCAGGGGGGCCGTTATTGAACTCCAGCGGTCAGGTGATCGGCATCAATACCGCTACCGAAGGTACCGGTACGGGGATCGGTTATGCCGTACCCGCCAGCACCGCCTTAAGGGTACTAGATGATCTGAAAGCAAGTAAAAAAATCGAAAGGCCGTGGCTCGGCATCAGCGGGACGGCGGTCACCAAGAGCCTGGCCGAAGAACTCGCCCTATCCGTGGATGAAGGCGTATACGTAGCAGAGGTAGTCTCTGACAGCCCGGCCCAGCAAGCAGGGCTGATCGGAGCCACAAAAACCCGCAATAATACAACAGGCAAGGGTGGAGATATCATCACCGCTATCGATGGAAAAAATGTTGCCAGTATTACCGATTTACAGAGTTATCTATTCACCAAAAATGTTGGCGACGAAGTGACGTTGACCGTGTTAAGAGACGGGACGAATATCAGCGTAAAAGTAAAACTGGAAGCTTATCCAACTGAAACAACCAGCACCACTCCGGAATCACCGGGTACACCTGATTTTCCCTGGCCGTGGGGAGACGATTAGTCATATGAACCGGTAATGTGTTCCTCCTTATTGGACTCCTGTGTGATAAGAAGCGGGGTGGTACCACCCCGCTTCTTATTTTTTTATCAACCAGCTTCAATCTAGTCAAAATCTAGTGTGTTCTGTATAATCAAAAAGCTTTATTGTCTTGTAAAAAAGTGATAAACAGGTATGGCTTTCAACGATCCAGGCCTGTATTAAGGAGATGACCCGGAGATGGCGACAGTTAAGCAGAAAGAGCTACTAGACGAAGCGAAGATCAAGCTAAAAGTGAACGGAGACGCATATGAAACGGGAGTGGAGTCAACCTGGACACTGCAATATGTCCTCCACGATATCCTCGGACTGACGGGGACGAAGGCCTTTTGTGATGAAGGCGCCTGCGGGGCATGCACAGTGATCATGGAGGGGCGGCCGGTATTATCCTGCATGATGCTGGCGATCGAGTGCAACGGCAAGAATATCGAGACGATCGAAGGTATCACCCGGGCCAGGCATCCTTTGATCGAAACTTATGTGAAATACAGCTGCATGCAGTGCGGGTATTGCACCCCCGGCTTCATTGTCACTGCTAAAGCCCTGTTGGACCGGAATCCGGATCCGACCGAAGAAGAGATCAAGCAAGCCTTAGCCGGGAACATCTGCCGGTGCGGCAGCTATCCACAGCATATCAAAGCGGTGATGGAAGCTGCCGGCTTGTTAAGGGGGAAGAAGTAAAATGCCGCAAGATGAGAAAGCCAGGATACAGGAGTTATTTGACAACACCCGGCGTGACAAATATCCCCTGAAGGAATACCGCCATGTAGGGAAACGGGGGGTGCGGCGGGTTGACGGTTACGAGAAAGCCACGGGACAGGCCAAATATACGCTCGATGTAAAACTTCCCGGAATGCTGCACCTGCGCTTCCTGACTTCACCTTATCCCCATGCAGAAATCAAGAGCATGGATACCAGTAAAGCCGAGGCATATCCGGGAGTGCGGGCCGTCCTGAGGTATGATGATGCGGAACTCCCGGCAATGGTGGACCTGGGAGGACATGAGCCCTCGCCAGTACCGGTGATTCCGCGGGTCGCACATTTCCAGGGGGAAGAAGTGGGAGCGGCGGTGGCCGCCGATACCGAAGAAATCGCCGAACAGGCGTTGTCCCTGATAGATGTTGTCTGGGAAGTCCGGCCGTTCGTGCTCGATCCGGAGAAGGCACTGGAACCGGGTGCCCCGCTGGCTGACCCGGAGAATTATCCTGATGGGAATCTGTATGCCGAGGCGATGTCCATGGAAAAACACGGCGATGTGGAAAAAGGCTTCGCCGAAGCAGATAAAGTAATTGAATTCAAACTTAATCAGGGCTACAACACCTGGATCGGCCCGGAACGACCCTGCGGTGTCTTCCAATGGAACGGGGAATACCCAGAAGTCTGGTTAAAGCACCAGCGCCCGCATATCTGCAAACGGGCGATCGCCTCCTGGTTCGGTGGCATTCCCATGAATAAGATACAGATTCACACCCTGTACCAGGGTGCTAGTTTCGGCGGCTGGTCGCAGATGCCCTGGAACATGGGAGGGCACTACTGCGCGGCCGTGATTGCCCGACGGACAGCCCGGCCAGTGAAGTGGACTTTCAACCGCCGCGAAGACTTCTACGGGGGGGAAATGGATGTAGGGGTCTATTATTTCAAGGTCGGCTTTAAAAAAGACGGGAAAATTACCGCGGTGAAAGAACGCGGGGTCATGGTCAACCAGAATATGCCGGCGTTCGGCATCGTGAAACATATCATCGACAATACCAGTATCCCAAATGTATATGGAAAACTGGATGCGGTACGGGTCAACAAAGGGCCGACGGTGCCCACCCGCTGTGAGCAGAACGCCAACTGCCACAGCCTGACGATGGTCTTCAACCGGGTAGCGGCCGAACTGGGGATGGACCCGGTGGCCGTGGCCCTGAAAAATGACGGCGCCCATGGCCATGATATGGACTGGTTGAATAAGCGCAAAGCCGAGATGGGTTTCGAAGTGCGAGACAGTTTACGCGAGTGTATCGATAAAGGGGAAAAGGCCATTGGCTGGCGTAAACAATGGCATAAGCCCGGGGCTAAAAAACTGGCCAATGGCAAGATGCACGGCATCGCCATGACCTGGACCCACGAGTGGGAAGACTCGGCGGGTTCCGGGGAAATCGCTATCATGCTCGAAAGAAATGACGGGACGGCGACTATCCTGGGCTGCCGGGCGGATGTGGGGGTGAATGCTGAAACCGCCTACTGCCAGATTGCCGCCGATGAACTCGGTATGAGGGTTGAGGATGTGTACTACCGGCCGCACGCCGATACCGGGTTCTTCACCATGACACCGGACTCTTCAACCAATATGTCCATCAACGGGTATGCCATCCGCAACGCCGCCCGGTTATTGAAGCAGCAAATACTGGAAGCGGCCACCAGCCCCACGGGACAGTCGCAGTTCGGGATTTTCCCCCCGGTCTTCCCGGGTAAAAAACCCGGAGACCTGGATATCGAAGACAGTGTGATTTTTGAAAAAGCTTATCCCGGGAACAGGAAAACACTGGCCGAGTTCATGGGGCCGTCCGGAGCGATGGGGCCACTGCTATCGCCGCACGGCGAGCCGATGAATGCGGGGGAGAAAATCACCGGATACCCCTTCCGGCCACCGATGTTCGCCAGTTCTTTCCAGATCCAGCGGGGCGCTTATTCCGGTGCCCGGTTGAGATTATGCCGCCAGGCCCATTTCATGGAAGTAGCGGTAGACCCGGACACGGGAGACGTGGAAATAACCCGGGTGGTAAACGTAAATGATGTGGGGAAAGTGATCAGCTGGGAGGGGTGCGAAGCCCAGCAGTACGGTGGGACTTACATGGCGGTGGGGCGCGGGCGCAGTGAAGAAGTGGTCCACGATAAGAACACCGGCATCATGCTGAACGGCAACTTACTGAACTATAAAGTCAATACCATACTGGATGTGGGGCCGATAGATACTTTCCTGGTGGAGACCGGGATGGGTTACGGGCCTTATGGACTGGTAGGGATCGGTGAGGATGTCGCCACCGTGTTACCAACATTAATCGTTCCGGCAGTATACAACGCCACCGGCAAGTGGGTAAACGATATGCCGATGACGCCGGATAAAGTTCTCAAAGCGTTGGGAAAGGCATAAGACGATGAAAAAATTCAGACACTTAAATGCAACTTCAACCAACGAAGCGGTGGCCGCCCTTAAGGATGCCGGCGGCAAAGCAAAAATCATCGCCGGC
>CAZSHH010000007.1:33002-60236 GCA_964606525.1 uncultured Dehalococcoidales bacterium | reverse complement strand
GGAACGAATGAAGCTGGTAAAAGGGAAACAGGCATATTCGTTTCGCGCGATAAATATCAATCAAACCAACACCTCGCTACTCAAACTTATTTTGCCCAAATCATATGGATTAGGGCAAATCCATATGATTTGTATTAATCATACGGTAAAAACATAAGTTCTGCTATTATAGTACGTAGGTTCTGAACTGTCAAAGACTGACTGACGGACGGTTTCCTCATTAGATGAACGAAAAAGGGCAACGCAAGATTAAACCTGCGGATTGCCCTTTTGGGATACGGTTTAATATACTAATTAAGAGAAACGGTTTAGCCTACGGGCGGCCGGTTGTTGGGTGTTGGGGGGTCTTTCATGCCGATGCGGTACAGGGCCCCGGTCTCTTTCCTTTTCCAACCAACCTTCTGGTTGAGTGGGTGTTCCATGCGGATCGCCCCGGGCACGGGACATTCCTCGACACAGGTACCGCAGAACCAGCATTCATCGGAATACAGGACGAGCGGCGGCTCGTACTGGCTGCAGCGGAAGCAGCGCCGGGCTTCCGAAACGGCCGACTCCCGCGGTAAGCCTTGATTCACCTCATCATGTGAGGCGATACGCTCGGCCGGGGGCAGCATCTCCGGCTGCAAACGGCCGCCCGGACCATAGTAAGCACTCTCCGGCTCTTCCGGAACGCGGTTCTCCGGATTCGCTTTGCCGGTTTTCAGATATTCCCCCATGGAGGTGGCGGCCCGGCCGGTGTCGAGGAGTACTTTTTTATCTCCGTCGTTAAGAAATAGATCGATGCTGATGGCTGCCCGCTTGCCGGAGGCGATCGCCTGGACGATGGAGCGGATAGTGGAGCCGACGTCGCCACCGGCAAATACCCCGGGGACATCCGTAGCCAGGGTATCGGGATCCGTCTTGATGCGGCTGATGGCCTTGATACGGGCATCGGCGAAGGAGAGGTCGGTGGTCTGACCGATGGCAGCGATAACAGTATCGGCCGCAATGGTCCTGGTTACGGATTCATCATATACCGGGCTGAAGCGCCCCTCTTTATCATAAACCGAGATACAGGATTTCAGGGCGAGACCGGAAATACAGCCGCCGTCAAGGTTGATCTGGCGTACACCCCAGGCAGGGACGATACGGACACCTTCGGCTTCGGCCGCTTCCACTTCCGCCTTATAAGCGGGCATGATATCGCGGCTTTCCAGGCAGATCATGCTGACTTCCGCAGCCCCCAGGCGGCGGGCTAACCGGGCGGAGTCGGTAGCCACATTGCCGCCGCCGATGACGGCGACCTTCTTCCCCACCACGACCGGTGCGCCTAATCTCACCTTACGCAGGAATTCCAGGGCACTGAAAACATTATTATTTTCTTCACCCGGTACGCCCAGTTTCTGCGACAAGGGGGCGCCGGTAGCCACGAAACAGGCATCATACTCTTTCGTCAGGCGGGAAAACATCTGACGATCGACGGGGCTGTTGAGTTTGATCTCAACGCCGAGGGCAGCAACATCACGTACTTCCCGGTCCACTACGGCCGCCGGCAACCGGAATTCGGGGATGTTCAGGCGGGGGATGCCCCCGGCAAACGGCTGGGCTTCGAAGACGGTCACCTGGTGGCCGAGGACTGCCAGGTAATAAGCGCAGGTCAGTCCGGCAGGGCCACCGCCGATAACGGCGACCTTTTTCCCCGTGGCCGGCCGCTTCTCAGGCGGCTGAAGGGATTGCCGGTCAGCATAATCATAGGCAGCCCGCTCCAGGGCATTGGTGGCGATACCGGCATCGAGTTCGATGCGGGCACACTTTTCCTCACAGGGATGGAAACAGACGCGGCCGCAGATGCCGGGAAAGGGATTCTCGGTCTTGATGCCCGCCAGGGCTTCAGTAAAGCACCCTTTCTCGATATAGTAGGTCGTCCAGCGGATGTTCTCGCCGGCCGGGCAGCTAACTTCGCAGCGGGATATCCCGCCGGCTTTCGGCTGGTTGCGGATCATGATATCCACACGGCACTGGTCGGCACACCGGTAGCAGGAAACGCATAAATCCGGGTCGATACGGATGGGACGGCAGGGAGTGGCCGGATTGGGGACCAGATATGCCTGATTATTCATTTTTGCACCCTCATATCATTTAGTTCCGCATGTTGGTCATAATTCTCTTTGAAAGTGGTGCCATAGGGCGCTGTCAGGTAGTAGTTGAGGGGTAAGCTGCCGGTTATCACCTGGTGGTCCTTCAGCTTTACCGTGATCAGCTTCTTCCAGTCTTTCGGTTCCACGGCCGGGTAATCGACTCGATGGAAATCCAGGATCTCACTGGAGGCTTTACGGGCCAGGGAGGCGTGGATGATGATCTCACTCATAGTCAGCCGGGTGAGGCATTCCAGGTAACGTTCCAGTTCATGGGGGTTGCGGACATAGGTGTTACTCGCTTCGCTCTGCCGTACCGAGTCCAGCCACCAAAGACCGGTCTGGAGCATACGTTCACTCTTATATGCTCCGCAGTAGATCTGCATGGCCTTGCACATCCCAGCCTGCAGTTCTTTCCAACCGACATCGCCACCCATGCCGATACGCTGGTAGACACGGGTTTTTTCCTGTTCGATCTGCTGCCGCTCCGGAGCAAGCCGGCCTACTGTGACCGCATAACCGGCGGCTTTTCGGCCGGCATACCTACCAGTGGTGGCGGCACCGGGGTGGCCGCCGTTCTGGCCGGCGATCTGGTTTCCGGCGGCGTAGAGGCCGGGCAGAGTAGTCTGCAAGTCCCAGTCCACCAACAAGCCGCCGCTGCCCCAGCCGCCGCCGGCGGCAGCACTGCGCCACAGCGGTGGGCCCAGGCCTTCGCCGCCGACCTCATGTTCGGTGATGGGGGTAATCAACATATCTTTATCCGGATCAAAGCCGGCCTGACCGTAAACCTGGTAGACCGGGACCCGGGTTTTACCTTCGTTGGCGATCATCATGCCCCAGATAGCCCGGCGCTCATGCTCCGGCATGCCGGGTAAATCGGCGAATAACGGCAGCACCAATTCGCCGCGGGCAATCATATCGGCGAGATCGGGGGTGGGGGAAGCACCTATCTTATGCCGGGTACGGTCTGCGACAGACGGCAAGATGTTTCCCTCCCGGTCCACCCAGGGCACCTCTTTGCCGTTGGCATCGACGATAGTGCAGGGGAACCAGGTGTTGCTTGGGCTGCCGACACCGAAGCGCGGCCAGCCGAAACTCCCGTGTACCGGCCCCTTGCTGCGTTCCATCAGGGTAAGTTCTGCCCCGGCTTGCCAGGCCATGGCAGTTCCCTCACCCACGTCATTAGGATCATCGAGGTGGACGGCAGAACCGGCCAGTTCGGTATTGAAAACCCAGATCCCGGAATACTGGGCGGCGCTGAGAATGACAGCGTTGGCACTGAAGATATAGAATTCCCCGGTACGCACATTGACCCCGGTGGCGCCGATCACCCGGGCGCCGGGCTTGCCTCCTTCCGTTAACAAGCTGGTGGCCATGACACGGTCGAATATTTTGATCCCCAGCCGCAGCATTTCCCGGTACAAGACCGGTTTTACTTTGGCCCCCCCGCTGATCCGGATATTGGTCCGGGAGGTATAGTCATAAGCAAACATGAGCTTGGTCTTCTCATCGCGAAAGGGGGCGCCGGCAAATTCATCATGTTCATCCCGTACTTGCATGCCCATCTGTTCCACGTCCACCAGGGCATCCCAGGATTCTCTCATGATGATATAACTGATCATACCGTTGGCATAAGAACGGACCCGGGCACTGTTCTCGGCGGCCTGTTCCAGGTCGGAGGTACAGCAGGGATTGCCGTAGGCGGCACCCCAATGGTCTACCCCCGCCCCACTGCAGCCGCTGTGTACGGTCGCTCCTTTTTCCACCACGGCGACGCGCACGCCTCTTTTGGCAGCATTTATGGCGGCATGACAGCCGGCAATACCGCCCCCAATGATAAGGACATCAGTAGCGTATTCGTTTTCTTTCCCGTACCTTACGGGGTACGGCCAAGCCGGATTACCACGACCTGTCGTTTCTTCATAAATTACCATATACCCTCCTAATCCCCAGACATTAGGTTGTATCAGCTTAAAAAAATGCCCCGGTGTATCATGCTGAAATAGATATCATATATGATATTAGTATTATGATTATATTACTCATAAATATCTTTGTCAATGGGAGAAGATAAGCGAAAAGCGTGAAACATGTCAAAACAACGTTACACACAGGATGGAATACGGTTCCGGTAAACCGTGTGCACATATAACCCCCTACGGGGATAGACTACATTAACAATAAAAATGAAGGTTTTTTATGGTGCGACCGATTTTTTGGACATAAACAGAAATACGATCAAGATGTCCCGGAGGAGTGAATATGAGTATGGGACTATTTTACCGGTAATATGAAGATTGGTTTTATTGAAACAGACAGTGGTCGTCGCAAAAGCAACAATCATTGTAGCGAGGTTGTTTCCGCCGGCGGAACGGTTTATCTTTAAGAGCAACTTCGACAGCACGATTAGTGAACTTGTCGACGTCCTGCCCTTTATCCTTGATGGCGTCAACCAATTCCTTACGAATGTGTATATCCGACATCCCGACCTCCTATCCCCTTGATTACGCCTGAATGATACAAACAAGGGGTGGTCTTGTCAATACAATTGGCTTGTCTTAAGTTAATATCCGACATATCATGAAAGCGATAGGGAATGGCTGGAACCAGCCGGGGAAAAACTGTAACATTCTAAAGGATGATTCGTTATACAGGGCAGAAAGCTAGTGGAAAATAACCATAACAATGTTACTTTATCAGAACCGGAAGTGGAGTCTCTGGTAGAGCTGGCCAGAAATGGTGACGCGGAGGCTTTCGGACGTATTTATGATGTTTTTGCTGACCGGATATACCGGCACATCTATTACCGGACAGGGAATGGGGAAGATGCCCGGGACCTTACCCAGGAAGTCTTCACCAAAGCCTGGCAAGTACTGCCGAAATATAAAAAAACGGGGACCCCTTTCCTGGGATGGCTTTTTACCATCGGCCACAACCGGGTCATCGATTACTACCGGACCAAGAAGGACCATGCCTATCTCGATAATGAGATCGATGTGCCTGACGGAGGGAACAGCCCGGAAGAATATGCCGAATCCAGGTTGTCGCAGCAACAACTGCGGCGGGCGATACTGCAGCTGCCGGAAGAACAGCAGCAGGTGGTGATCATGACCTTTATCGAAGGACACGGATACAGTGAGGTGGCGGCGGCTCTGAATAAAAGCGAGGGGAATGTCCGGGTGATGGTGCACCGGGCATTAAAAAAGATGCAGGAGACCCTGAAACGGGAGAAAGCCTAAAGTGAAAGGGATCGAAATAATTCTGACCAACTGCATAGAGGAAATCCGGTCGGGTAAAGCCACACTGGAAGAATGCCTGTCCCGGCACCCGGAAATACGTCAGGAACTGGAGCCGCTGCTGCGGACGGCAGTCAGCATTAAGAACCCGCCGGCGTATCATATGGAAGCAGAGGATAAACAATCTGTCCGGGCGAACCTGCTCCGGCAGATCAGGCAGGTAAAGCGGCCAGGGCGAGTATCTTTTGCCGATATCCTGAGCCTGGGACTGCCCCGCCAGTTAGCCGGAGCACGGGCAGTCGCCGCGACCCTGGTAATAGCTCTGTTAGTGGGAGCACTCGGCACCGGTACTGCTTATGCTTCCCAGAGCAGTATACCCGGAGATGTCCTGTATCCGGTAAAGACCGGGACGGAGAGTGTTCGTTTATGGGCCGCAGGAAGCCCGGTGGCAAAAGCAGAACTAAATGTTCAATTTGCCGGGAAACGGCTTGAAGAATTAAGCCGGTTAGGAAACCGGGAGGACGAAAATGCCCAGGCAGCAGCGGACCGATACCGCCGGCACCTGGCAGCGGCCGTACGGCAGTTAGAAGAATCCGGAATGACGTCCGAATCGGCCGATCGATTGGCAGGCATGATCACCAGGATGGAAGCACAAATACAGACATGCGATGAATTGGCAGATTTGGAGCCGGTTAATACAGCCCTGCTCAATGAAGCGGCGTCACAGGCAGTGGATAGCCAGGCCAGGGCTTTACAGATCATGGCCCGCTTCGATGCCTTGAGTGCAGCGGAAATAAATACCGGAATGATGCAGAACCGGCTACAAGGGGCAACGGGAGCCGCGGCCGCCGGCCGTTATCAAGTCATGATACAGAAATTATGGCAGTACCGGCAGCTCAATCAAGCGGGGCAGCAAATCCTGGAACAGGCGCAAAATACCAACAGCCAGGTAGAGCAGATCAAGGCCATCAGTATGCAGCAGCTTGCGATGGATACCGAAAATCTGGCGAACCTGGCACAGCAGGCTCCTGCCGAATACCAGGACATGATCGATGAATGTGAACAGATGATACACCAGTTCCAGCAGCGGTTCCGTTATGGTCAGGACGGCTCCGGCAATCAGGGAGGTGGATCCGGTAGTGATAATGGGGCTGTAAATCCCGGGCCAGGTTCCCCCGGCACGACCCAGTCACCGGATACATGGAGTGGTGAAAACAACGGCAGTACATCACCAACCTCGATACCGGGGAGCGGCAGCAGCGGTAATGGGGGAAGCAGCAGCCCGGGTGGGCCGGGCAGCGGTGGGGGGATGGAGGGCGGTAGTTCCGATAACGGGACCGGCAGCAAACCCTGGTAAAAAAATAAAGTCAAAAAAGAAGGGGGGCGGTTAAGCCCCCCTTCTTTTTTAGCTGATATCAGGATCCGGATTAATTGGAGAGTCGTTTTCCGTGGGGACCTGGAGTCAGATACTCGTTAGGCGTACAGTCATCGCAGGAACCATCCTTCAGCTGGAGTTGGCCACCGGTGCAATCACCACATGAGCCGTCTTTAAGCTGCAGGTAATCACCAGTACAATCCCCACAGGAACCATCCCTTAGTTGTGCCCGGTCAGCGGCTAGTGCCGTCCCGCCAATAGCCAAAGCCAGCACGGCAGTGACCAGCAGGCCGAAGCCCAGGAATTTCATAGTTCTTTTCATTTCAAATACCCACCTCTTAATTATTTCTATACCATCGTTGGTATACCATGCTTAACGATAGACCCCGGAAATTGTTACAGGGGAAATTATCTTTTTCCGGCAAGTAGTACCATCGTTTATCTACCGGTAAAAGGTGTAACAGAAGAAAAAATGATTCGTTAAGCTTGATGAAACACCGCAACAAAACCAGAAAACAATAAAGGAGACTAAAAATGAAAAAGAGGATGTTTACCATACTGGCGGTATTAGCACTGGCAGTAACGATCCCGGCCAATGCGCTGGCAGCAGAAGCGGAGACACTGCCGGACCCCGGCATGACCCCGGCATACGGGTTTTATTTCATGGAAACCTGGATGCAGCGTCTGAACCTGGCATTCACTTTTGGCCCGGAAGCTAAATTGCAGAAAGCCCTGCATTATGCCGGAGAAAAACTGGCCGAAATGGAAGTGATGGCAGAGCAAAACAGGGCGGGCAACATGGATCAATCGGCCAATCAGTACCGGTATTATATGAATATCGCCAACCGGAATATGGTGCAGGCGACGGCGGGAGACAACGGGACAGCAAAACGGGTTGCCCTGATGATGGCCCGGCATATCTCAGTAATGAACAGCAATCAGAATTGTGGGGAAGAGGATTGCCAGCAGATACGGGAACGTACCCAGGAACAAGCTGAAGAATGCCAGGAGGCAGCCATACGCACCCTGGCGGGACGTAATGCGGAAGCTGCCATCGAACTTAACCTGGCCCTGATGGAGCAGCAGCGGGAACGGATACAGAATATGGTGGGGCAGGTAGATGGCGAAGAAATAGAAGAAGCCTTACAGCAATGTGAAAGATTTCAAAATATGAACCAGGAAATGATCGCCAACGGCGAACAACTGGGGCTGGGAATTGAAGCACAGCAAAGATTACAGCAAGCCATGGCCACTCAGGAAGGGGTATTAAGCCAACTTCGCTATCAGTACCAGGCCGGTACCAGAGACGGAGCAGGTTCACCGGTACAGAACCAGACCCAGGGCGAACCGGATGAGGCCACGGCCAATAGCACTATTACGGACGAACAGAACGGTTCCGGCCCGATGGGGCCAGCCCCGAATTCAGGAGACGGTATTCCGGACGGCAGCGGGTTCGATGGAGCTAACGGGCCAAACGGCAAGCAGTAGACGATATCCGCAATAACACGTAACCAATAGCTTAAAGCAGGAACAGGCAAGTCAAAGCCTGTTCCTGCTTCATTAATAAGGAAAGCAACTTGTACTAAACAACAATTGAGTTACGGGTGGTTTGCCTGATAATGTGGGAAAAGTATATTTCAGATAATTAAGTGTAATAAAAGGATGATTTCATCGTTAAACATGGTAGAAATACATATGTTATCGAGGGGAGAAAAGCAAACGATGAAAAAAGGAATCTGGAGAGCACTATTAGTCGGGGTGGGGGCGTTAATACTGGTACTTACCCTGGGGATGACCGCCTATGCCGGAGTCAGTAACAACGGAAACGGGAAAGAGGCCGGTAATACTTTTAATGCAGGCAAACAAAACGGATGGCAATACGGAGGGAAAAACGGCAACCGGCAGCAATGTGGAGAGTGTACCGGTATCGCGGGTACAGTTGAAATCACCCCACTCAGCCAAGATGAGATCGAAGGACTCACCTACATGCGTGAGGAAGAAAAACTGGCCCGCGATGTGTATCTGGCACTATATGAAAAGTGGGACTTACGTATATTCAAAAACATCGCGGTCAGCGAACAAAAGCACATGGATGCGGTGAAAACACTGCTCGACCGGTATGACCTAATGGATCCCGCTGAAGGCAAAGGACAGGGAGTTTTCGATAACGAACAACTGCAGGACTTATACAATTATTTAATGACCCAAGGCAGCATATCCGTAATCGAAGCACTGAATGTGGGCGTGACGATCGAGCAAACAGATATCGACGACCTGGAACAGGAGATAGACAACGCTACACATAATGATATCGTGAGAGTCTATGGGAACCTCCTCAAGGGTTCACAAAATCACCTGGCTGCTTTTGAAGCCAACCTGGCGAAACTGTAATAGAGTATCGATAAACCGGCCAAGGTTACTGACATTGAGGATAAGGGAGAAACTGTCTCCCTTATCTTTTTTCGTACCGTCCTTTTTTACCTGATGTAAGTGACATCCCGGCCAAATACCCAGGACAACAGCCAGTCCATGATAATACGTATCCGGTTGGGAGTACCAGTAACGAGTGAAGAATAGCCAACCAGCCAGACAAGACGGGCAAAAAAGCCATAAAACCTGAGCCAGAAGAAACGTACCGCAGCATCGGAACTACCTAATGAAATAGCTTCAGCAGTATTGGTGTAATGATACAGTTCCCGGTCCTGGCCACGAATATCGGCCAAGATATTATGAACAACGATTCGAGCCTGGCGTACCGCAGTATGGGCACGCGGTGGTATCGGAGAACCAGAATGAGGGTCTTTGTAATGAGCACAGTCACCAACAGCATAAACCCCGGCAGTACCAGATAACTGCAGATAATCATCGACCATAACCCGGCCGATATCATCTCTCTGTACAGGCAAAGCAGCAATCAAGGGATGGGCAACAACACCAGTGACCCAGATAATCATATTAGTCGGGATAACTTCGGTACCGTTTAACTCCAGGCCATCTGCCCAAATCCGAGTCACCCTGGAATTCAGCCTCACTTCCAAGTCCATGCGTTGAAGCCTGTTTTTCACATATGTCCCAAGTTTTGAATGCAATTCAGCGGCAATGCGAGCTTCCTTTTCAATCAATAAAATGCGGACGTCTGCCATACTGATGTTCCGGTAGAATTTTAACAAACTACGATAAACAAAATCATGAAACTCGGTTACCAGTTGAACACCGGTATAACCGCCGCCACAGACAACGAAGGTCAGCAGTTGTTTCCGTATATCCGCTTGATTTTGGGTACTGGCTCGTTCGAAGAGTTCAATGATACGATTTTTGATCAATCTTGAATCATGTAATGTCTTTAGAGTAAAGACTTGCTGCTCAGGGCCAAGCCGTTCCAGTTCAGAAGTATCGGTAACACTGCCCAACGCCAGGACAAGATAATCGAAGTCAAAGCTGCCTTGAGGGGTAATCACCAGGCGTCGGGAGAGGTCGATTTCCCCGATATTAGCCTGAAAGAAGCTAAATCTATCGCGCCAATGCAGCTTCCTGATGGGATAAGCGATATGCCGGGTTTCAATACGTCCGGTAGCAACCTCATGCAGCAGGGGTGAAAAAAGAAAGAAATTCTCATCACTGATCAAGGTGGTGGCTACATTTTCGTTACGGTTCAAAGACCTGACCAGATGGCGTAAGACATAAATACCTCCGAAACCACTACCAAGTATGAGAACTTTCCTCTTCCCAATATGCACCCGTCTGGTATCGGACTCCTGGTAACGGGAAGCGTGCTTAAGTGATTCGAGGAATAAAGTAAAGGCAAGTTTAAGCAGGGAAACAGGGTTGAGGATCGTCCGGGAGATATTCTGGTACATGTAACTCCCGGTAAACATACCCCAGGCAGCTTTGGTAAACGGTTGAGGAGCCCTCGTATTTTTCTGTTCATTTCCAATCAGCCGGCACTGAGTAAGGAGGAAAAGGCGGGAATTTTTTACGTAACGGTTAATAGAAAAGAGTTGTTGCCCCCACCAGTTATCACGGCTGATTTTTTGACACAAAGGCTGGTAATGTTGTTCCAGAGCTGCCCGGGAAATGCCATGATGAATCACCGTAAAGGCAGCCTGCCGGGCAGTCAATAACGAAGAACCGATACCATCCTTATAAAGCCGGGAAACGGCAGCATCGCCAACCGCAACGAACCGGTCTGCAATAAAATTATGGGCAGGACTAACGGCGACTTTAGGCCGGCAGCCACAGGCATGTTCATAATGCTGGGGAAGAATACGGCGTACCATATCATATTTAAGGAAATCATCAACTGAAACATGAAGGTCACTCCGGCTTAAAACCGAAACATTGATAAAAGCCCCTTTAGGCACCAGGCTGCCGAAGATAAGCCCGGAGCGGGGTTGGACGAAGGCATGGGCGACATTACCGAGGCGTGATGCAACTTCATTGTTACCAAGAAAGAGTTCATCTTGAGACATCACCTGGGTAACCGGCGGGATATAACGGGAACCAGTCATTTTCATCGCTGCCGCATTAACACCGGAAGCAAGAACTATAAGATCGCAATCAATGCGGGTGCCAGAGGTTTCGATACTGGGAACCTGGCCCAGGGAAACACCGGCAACCCGCTGTCTGATCACCTCAACGCCCCTTTGTTCAGTCTGTGTCAGCAGCCAATAATCAAGCCCGGCCAGGGTGGGGCCAGGGGAGTGAAGGGGGCCGCCGCCGCGATAAACACTAACGATATCCATCTCCGGTTCAGGTTTACTAAGCATGATGGAAGTATAAGGGCTATGAACGGCATAATATTGAATCTGCTGCTGAATTATTTCCGGAGGGAGTGTTAAGCCAAGTTCATTAAGGTTGTGAAGTAGAGACACGGAAAGGATGCCGGCACATCCTTTACATCCCCGGGGACCCGGTTCGTTGAAGTCACGCGGTTCGAATATCGTGATATCAGGGAAGATATTTTTTTCTGCAGCGTATTTCAACAGATAGAGGGCGAAAAAACTACCTGCAGGCCCACCCCCGATAACAGCAATCCTCGAGTGCGTCCCAACCGGACCTAAATCCCGCTTCATCATTACCCCCGATTTTCCGGGGATTACTCATGTATATAATTATACAAATGAAATATCGACAGGTTTGTCCGGCTTCTTCCTGATTTTTCAGCCAGGGGTTTTTAGTGCCTGGGCCAGCTTCGTGTAAAAATCCTGAAAATTATCCGAATCGTACTGCTCGATATCACCCTGGTCGCACAGGGCAGCCAGAGAGGGGTCGATAGGCAACCTGCCCAGGAGCGGCGCCCCGGTGGTTTTAGCCATTTCCTCACCGCGGCTTTTACCGAACAACTCGAGTTTTTTCTTTATCTCGGGCACATATAGATAACTCATATTCTCAACCACGCCAAGGATCGGTTTGTTCATGTGGCGGGCCATATTGACGGCTTTCCGCACGACCATGGCGGTCAATTCCTGGGGGGTAGAGACAATGATGATACCGGATACCGGCAGGCTCTGCAAAACGGTAAGCGGCGCATCGGCAGTGCCTGGCGGCAGATCAACGATCAGATAGTCCAGATCGCCCCATTTCACTTCTTCCCAAAACTGGCGGATCGCCCCGGCGATGAGCGGCCCCCGCCACACCACAGCCTCATCCTCATTGGGCAGCATTAGATTGATGGACATGACGGCGATGCCCGATTTGGATTTGACCGGAATAATACCGGATTCATCGCCCACAGGCCGCTGGGTAATACCAAACATGCGGGGAATACTGGGGCCGGTGATATCGGCATCCAGGATGCCAACTTCATAACCGGCACGGTGCAAGGCGATAGCAGTGAGGCTGGAAACCAATGATTTGCCGACACCGCCTTTACCACTCATGATAGCGATGATATTTTTGACTTTATTAAAGTCGGCAGCAGTAGTGACAAAACCAACTGTGACATTTTTCACACCGGACATCTTGCTGCAGGCGATGGTGACGGTCTTTTTGATCTTTTCCTTAACATCATCGGCGAGTGATGCCGAATTGAGTACAACATTGAGGTTACCATCTTCAACAGCGACTTCCCTGACCAGGTTCATACTGCCGAGGTTTTGATCAAAACCGGGGATATATAATTCTGCAATGGTCTGCCTGATTTGCGCTTCAGTGGTCACTATAGTAGCTCCTTATTTTATATACTTCACCTTACAATCGACTTAATGCAACCTTTCAATTCGATTAGCCAATTTCCCCTGAAGGTGGAGTTTTACAGCCTCATCGATATTTGAAAGTTCGGTGGTGACTACTTCAATTCCCCGGTTTTTTAAAGCCTCCTGAGCACCCCAGCCCATACCACCGGCGATAAGTACCTGGCAATCGCTGATCGTTTCCATCATACTGGCATGCCGGGTTTGGGCGCCGGCATCATAGCCGTGTCGTTCGCCGGGAGGGGTATCTTCGTGATGGGCAGCGAAATTATGATGGCCGGTTTTCGACCGGGTCTCTTTCCCGGTCACTTTGCCATCTTCGACCGAAACCACGACATACTGGGTAGCCCGGCCAAAATGCTGGCTGATGGTGACGCCATCATCAGATACCGCAGCTATTCTCATATATGTAACAACCTCCAAAATACTAACTTACTTCCAGTTTATATTCAGGTTTTCCCCGGGGTGCAGTTAGAACTAGGACAACCTTTTTACCTTCAGAGAGATATTTTTCCGATTCGAAACGCATTTTTCTTAATTTGGGAGACTGCAAGAAAGCAATCAATAATTCATATTTTTTTGCCAGCTCTGCGCTGGAACCCTCTTCCTGCAACATATCCCGCAAGCACTTATCGAGTTCCTGTTCTGCGCGGCATTGAACGCAACCGCCGGTAAAATCGTTAGAAGAATAGTCTATTTCAAGTCTTATTTCAGGCATACAGCCCTCATTAATTCAACATTACTCAGACGCCGTAGGCGACTTTCATGTCGTTATCCTGGCAGTATTTAATCGCGGCATCGCTTTCCGAACCAGGCTGCAGCCAGATACGGTTTAAGCCTAAATTTTTACACTCTTTTAGGATTTCTTCGGTTACTTTGGGTGGAACGACGAAGTCGACTACCTCGACTTCTTGCGCAATATCTGCAAGAGAGGCGAAACACTTCGTACCATCGATTTCTTTAAGACGCGGATTAATAGGAAATACTTCGAACCCCCGGGTTTTCAAGTTTTGCAGTATCTTGTAACCATATTTTTCCTGGTTGTCCGTAGCGCCGACGATAGCAAATTTCCTTTTCGCCATAAATTCCTGGATGATATCCTGCATGTAATCTCCTTTATATAGTTAATGACACAACATGCCCGAAGAGCAGGGCAGGAAATAGTGCCGGGGAGAATAACCGCAGCATTTTTCCATTAGCCCAGGTTTTCGACTTATCAATCGAAATAAAGAAAGGTATCTAAATAGATTATAACTACCGCAGGGTGGATATTCGAATCCGGATATAAAACGGCGACAATCGATGATTAATCGGAGGGTTACGGCACCTGGTTGATACATATAAATATTTACCGGCATGTCATTAACCTTTAGGCTCAGACAACAGTAACGTGATATCCTGCCAGAGTTTCCCGATTTGCCTGCTAAGTGTACCCGGGCTGTATTTAACCACCGGTATACCGTGAACCATAGCAGAAGTTACGGAATTATCGTACGGCAGACGGGCAACAATCTGAATACCTTTTTCGCGACAAAACTGTTCGATCCGGTTAGTATTTTCGGAATTAATATCGGCTTTATTGATACAAACGACGGCTGGGACGGCAAAATGGCTGCACCCTTCAAAGATGCGGCCCAAATCGTGCATTGCCGAGAGAGTGGGTTCCGTCACAAGAAGAGCAAGGCTGGCTCCGGATAGCGCGGAAATGACCGGGCAACCAATACCCGGCGGCCCATCAGATATCACATAAGAAAGGCCTTGTGTTTTCGCTATTTCGCGAGCCTGATTTCTAACCTGGGCAACCAGTTTACCGGAATTCTCCCGGGCAATACCCAGGCGAGCATGGACCAACGGCCCGTAAGCGGTGTCAGAGATAAACCAGTGTCCCGAGAGGTTAGCGTTCAGGGAGATGGCATTTACTGGACATACGTGAAAACAAAATGCACACCCCTCACAAACAGAGGGATCGACTTTGAAATCGATAATTGCCTTAAACCGGCAGATCTGCTGACACATGCCACAGCGGTTACATTTTGTATTGTCGATCGAAGCAAGTTGACCACTCCAGAATTCATGCCGCTGGCGAATCACTGGCTGTAATAACAGGTGCAGGTCAGCTGCATCGACATCGCAGTCAACCAGAACCTTGCTATCGGCTAATGCGGCCAGAGAGGCGACAATGGAGGTCTTTCCGGTCCCGCCTTTACCGCTTAAGACAACGATTTCTTTCGTTTAACAACTCCTGAATCTGCTTATATACGACCTGGAAAGCTATTTTCCATTGGGGTAAGCCTTCGACCAGGGCGATTCCCCGGGAGTATAATTTGGCGATCTCAACATCCATAGGGATTGTGAGTAAGACCGGGATATTTTCCAGGTTACAGTAGTCTTCAACTTTGCGGGTGCCGATACCCTGGCGGTTGATAATGACACCGCAAGGTATACCTAATTCACGGACCATCTCGACGGCCAGAGAAAGATCATTGAGACCGAAGGGGGTGGGTTCGGTAACCAGGAGGCAGAAATCACTATTCCGGACAGCTTCCACTACCGGGCACGAGGTACCGGGGGCACTATCAATGATTACAACAGCATCAGGGTCCAGGTATTCTTTAACTCTACGAATAACCGGGACAGCGCTCGCTTCGCCGGTATTAAGCTTCCCGAGGATAAAACCCATCCCACCGGCATTGCCGTGTGTTATCACCCCGGTAGCGCTATTATCTTCCGTTATCGCATTTTCCGGGCATAAGTAATTACACGCACCACAACCGTGGCATAACTCCTTGAAAACCAGTATCTGCTCCATGATTACTACCAAGGCATGATAAGCACATATTTTGGTACATTCCCCACATCCAGTACAACGATCAGGATCAATTACAGGTATAGGTATGAAAACCGGTTCACTCCGGGAGAAAGAAGGTTTCAGGATAATATGGCAATCAGGTTCTTCGACATCACAATCCAGCAACTGTACTTTATGCTGGCCCTGCAGCGACAAAGCGAGGCTGGTCGCGACCAGGGTTTTACCGGTCCCACCTTTGCCGCTGGCGATAGAAACGATCATTTTTATGATAATCCCCCGCCTTGGTTCATATGGCGGAAGCCCTGCCTGCGGCCGCCGCTCTGCCTCATTCCTGTATGAGCAGACACATCAGGCTGGTTAGCCGGCTGCAGCTTCCCGATCTTGTAAGATTGAATTGCCTCACTAACTTTACCGGAGACCCCGGTGATGACCTTGATATTAGCAGCCGCCAATACCTGGAAAGCATTCGGCCCACAACTCCCCGTGACCAGGACTTCAATCCTTTTAGCGGCGACGAATTGGGCAGTGGCAATACCGACCCCACCACTGGAAAGGCTGCCGGTATTCTCAACAGCTTCAAACGACATCGTATCCGGATCGACAATGATGAAATAGGGACACCGGCCGAAACGGGGGTCGATTTCGGAATCCAGAACTGGTCTGGCGGCAGAAACGCCGATCTTCATTTTGCAGCCTCCTTCTTTTTTCCCTTACTGAGGATTAGTTTAATCCTGTCGCGGGTAAATTGAAGCTGCTGCTGCAAAGCCCGTTCCCGGGATTTAAGAAACTTAATTTCCTGGGGGGATTCATCCAACGGAATGATACATATACCATCCCCTTTACCGGACATTGGTCCGTTGCCATATGGGCCGGTACCATCACGTTTCGGCATGTTATTCCTCCTTCGGCAGAATAGTAGAGACTTTCCAATCTATTATGAAGCTTGAGCCTGCGATAATTCGCGGAGGCGATTTTCCAAATCTTCAAGCATCCGTTTGGTGGCTGCGACCTGATCTTTCAACACGTTAATTTCGGCTTCCCGAGGTAAAGCAGCCGTCCCCGAAACGAAAGCTGAACCAGATAATCCGGGATACTGACAACGAGGCAATCCTCCCCGCCCACGGCCGGCATACGGCCATGGAGGAGAATTACCCCGAAAACCATATCCCACTCCAGCCCTGATACCAGATCTACGACCAAAGCCATAATACATTTTTCGACCCCCTTCAGGTGATCCCGACATTTATTTTTGCTGCATTGTAAGCAGCCTAATCCCATCAATCTGGCGGAAAGTGGCGCCCTGGCTAACACTGAGTAAAACCTTCTCCGGATTAACAACCACGGTCCCCGATACCGCATTAATCCCATATTCAAACAGCAGCGGAGTTAAAGGGGCTGTTCCCCCCAGGACAACAACATAGGCTTTGGGATTGCATATGGCCAAGAGGTGGTCGATCGTATGATTGATAAATGCAGTACCAGTGATAGCGATGACATCAGCAACGGGTAATATTTCTTCTGATGCCTTTTCCGGCAGGTCGCCTTCACCGGGATGCTTCTCGATCACGGATAAATCACCGGCCACCTTACTAAGCCGGGGGATGAAAGGAAAGCGGCCAATGACGGCCACCCGTTTCCCCGCACCTTTTTGGAACAACAAATCAGCGGCATTCAGTTCCAGACATTTATCCGTGTCTACATCGAGGAGGGAGTTTATCGCAGCCAAACCGATAGCAGCCTCATATTGACTGGACGACAAGGCCAACCGGGCAAGTTCGAAAGGACTCTTCTGCAACAACAGCCCGGCTTCGCTGACAGAAACTTTATTATGGTGCGGCCCGGCGTCGTGCGGGGTCGAGGCCAGACCACATTGCCGCGTCACTACCGCCGTTTGAAAAGCTCCCTGGCAGATATCTCTTACGGAAGCACGATAATCAAGTACGGAGAGCAAGTGGTCAATAATACTCATGTTAATAGAATTCTCCCTTAAAATACGGACCGGAAACCCGAAAAAACAAATCCTAACAACAACGAGAGCACTATGGTGTTTTTGTAATCTAGACCTATTTCAGTCTCATATTTCGAGCATATGCTCAATATTAATAATAAATTCAACATGATATTCTTGTCAAGTATCAGACCCAACGCGAATGTGCTGATTTTTAAAAAAAGGCATATTGTGGCAAAATTATAGCGGAGTGAAACGACTTGAATAGACTATCAAGCTGGAAAAAGAACTGAGCTCAGGTAGAAAAGTTATAACTGGATGGTACTGTTATAAATATGAAAGTATTAACCAAGCAAGACATTGCACAGGTATTTGACGGAGCGGCTGCAATATACGACCGGATGGGGCCGGCGATATTCGATAATTTTGCAGAGCAATTAATAAAGGATATTCCTATCACCCGCGGAATGAAAGCCCTGGATGTGGCAACGGGCAAAGGAGCGGTGTTGTCCCGGCTGGCGCGGAAGGTGGGACCGGAAGGCCGGGCAACCGGGATTGATATTTCCAACGGCATTTTAGAAGAAGCCCACCGGACAATGGAAAATGAAGGCCACATGAACTATGAACTACGTAAGATGGATGCCGAGCACCTTGAATTTCCGGACGGGTCATTCGATGTCGTAACCTGTGCCTTTGCCCTTTTCATGTTTCCGGATAGTAAATCTGCCTTGCATGAAATGTACCGGGTCTGCAAACCAGGAGGAAAAATCGCAGTAACCTATTTCGGCAACACCCCTTCACCGTTTAACCCGGGATGGCAGATCTTAGGGCAGCAAAGTAATGATTATCAGGTAGCCATGCGTATGCCGCAACGCCTGGGGATAACGCCGGAAGAAATGGATTTATTGCTTCGGGAGGCGGGAATCATCCCGTTAACCATTCGCAGTGAACGCTATGACATCGTGTATCCGACGGAAGAAGCATGGTGGGGTTTTTTAATGACCCTTGGTTCGCGGGCAGTGATACTAAGTATGGACGAAGAAACCAGGTCACGGTTCAAAGCTGAATATATAGAGAAGCTGGAAACAGCCCGGCATGATGATGGATATCACATGGCAACAGCGGTAATCTATGCACTCGCACAGCGGCTTTAAGGATAGCAAGGCAGGAGTGCCGGTTGGGTACACTCCTGCCTTACTCCGCACCTGATTCACCCGACTCTGGAGACAAGCCGGATGGAAAGATACAAGTTCATGATCAAGGGCCAGCTTATTAAAAAATTCTATCAGGAAAGGGGTGCGGCACCTCCCCAAGCATGAATACCCGAATATCTTAAAAAGAGAACCGGGCCCATGTACTGATTACCTATTTACAGATTATTTGTATAATGTTATCAAGCTGAACGGGACGGAGGTAATTTTTATTTGTCTAATTTGTTCCGTTGCAACTAATTGACACTTTATATTGTTAGTCATTAAAATACGGCAAACTTATGGCAGACAAACTAAATAATTTACTTTTCCCAATAGGTATAATCTCCGAACTACTCGATATTCATCCCGAAACACTCCGGGTATGGGAAAGGCACGGCATTGTTAAACCAATCAGAAGAAGCGGCCGACGTTACTATACCGATACCGACCTGAAGAGATTACGGTTTATCAAGAGTCTAATGGATGAAAATCTTAACTTGCCGGCAATACAGTATTTCTTACAGCTATACCCCTGTTGGCAGATGGACACATGTCCGAAATGTATGCATATGTCGAATATCGCTTCATGCGTAAAAAAATGCTGGAAAAACCAAGGCTATTATTGTCAAGTAGAGCCTGGTGAAAACACCTGTATTTCCTGTGAATACTGCGCCAAAGCAGCGGCAAACAAGTAGCCGATCAACCAGTAATCCAGCCATATTTCCCATTTAGACGCTCTCTCCAGTTTTAATGCCTTTCGCAACCCAAGGCAATCCTCTCTTTACCAACCTCCTATCTAAAATATTCAAATTATTTTTGCAATATATATGTAACATATTATACAATATTTTTATATAATTAAATAGTTTTATATTAAATAATTTAATTGATAATACTTCAATAAATTTATTGACATCTGACGTCACAATATCCTATGATAAGAACAGAAGAGGGTGATATTGTGACCTTGCCTAATGGATATGCCGGAAATGTAGCGATAATTGACCTGACCAGGCAAATATCGAGGATAGTCCCAACCGACCGTTTCTGTAAGGACTATGATATCGATCTCCGATATTGGATCGGTGGTGACGGTCTGATAACCAAGATATTCTGGAAAGACATCACAAAACCAATCGATCCACTGGGAATAGAGAACGAGATAATAATAGCTACCGGTCCCTGGACAGCTACGGCGGCTCCGTGGGCAGGAAGGGCGATGCTTGGTTGCATCAGCCCGGAGACAAATGGTTTTGGCTCAGGATCTTTCGGATGGTTTTTCCCCAGTGTTTTAAAATTTGCCGGTTATGATGTTCTGATCGTCAGAGGGAAAGCTTCAAGGCCAGTTTATGTATTCATTGATGATAATGAAATCTCGTTTCATGACGCCTCGAAAATATGGGGAAAGCAAACAGGAGAAACCGTCAAGCAAGTTAAAACCGAACTGGGGGAAAGGTTTGACGGTGAAATCCGAGTTCTTACAACCTCAGTCGCAGGAGAGAACCTGGTAAAGTATGCCCCGCCTTGTGCCGATGGGACTTCATGTCCTGGAAGGTCCGGGGGAGGGGCAGTGATGGGTTCCAAGAACCTGAAAGCAATTGCAGTGCGGGGGACCGGCGAGATCACAGTAAATAATCCCAGGGGACTGCTCAAATCTTCCCATGGGATCGTCGACAAATTTCTAAAAGAAGAACCTCTGATCAGATTGTGGAGAGAACAAGGGGCTACTACTTCCTTAATGACAGCATACCGTATGCCAATGCACGGAGGGATGCTGGCGGAAAATAGAAAAGCGGCCGATGTTCCGCACTTAAATAACGTTGGGTGCCTGAATTGTCCCAGTCCGTGTTATCACTGGATCCAGATTAAAGAAGGGCGGTATGCGGGATTAAGACAGGTAGGCGGGCACATGACGTTCATCACGAACTGTCTGCGTGACCTGGGTATCGAGGATTTCAATGCCTGGATATATTATGAGCGCCTGGTACAGGAACTTGGAATAGATCCATCGCCGTTTGCATTGGCTTTTTCATGGGCCGTTGATTGTTTTGAGAAAGGAATAATCGATACCAATGATACCGATGGCCTGGTCATGAAACGAGGCGACCAAGATTTAATTTGGGAAACTGTAAATAAAGTAGCCTATAGAAAAGGAAATTTTGGTAATTTACTAGCTGACGGGGTAGCTGAAGCCAGTCGAAAAATCGGTAGAGGCTCTGAAGATATTGCGCCACACGTCAAAGGAAAAGCTTATCTACAGAAAGATCCCCGCATCCAAGCGTTGATATGGTCACTCTCTATAATGACAAATCCCCGCGGGGGTGATTGGAACCGTTGTCATAATTCGTATGAATTATCATTCATCCCCTCCAAGAGAGACACTCTCCCGGAATTTATCGGTATGAGTTGCCAGGATGCTTATCAGAAAGCAATGGAAAACATCGATATACCGGTAGAACTCAAAAAAACCATATTTGGCGATCCTCCCCGTGTAGATGAAGCGTGGGTGAAACAGACCGAAGGGAAAGCAGCTTTTACCGTATTTTCCGAGAACAGTATGACGATCATTAATTCACTCGTTACCTGTATGTACAGCGGAGGAACGCACTGGTTTTTAGTAGGTACCGGACCGACTACCTGGGCAGAGGTATTACGAGAGATTACCGGATGGGATGTTACTGCCTCGGAACTAATCAAAACCGGTGAAAGAATATTCAATTTACAAAGGCATTTTAATCACCGTCTTCTGGGGTGGGACATTAAAGACGATGCTTGGGCTGATAAAAGGGTGTATCAACCTGCAGAAACGGGCGTATATAAGGGAAGACCGGTACCCTGGGATGAGGCTTTACAAGAATATTATGCGTTAAGAGGATGGTCAAAGAATGGAATTCCATCTACGGAAAAACTCGAAGAATTAGGACTGGCTAGCCATTAGTTCACATGTAGTGTTACCGCCAAATTAACTGAGAAAAGCAGATGCGTAAAAGAGCTGACACAAGTAAAAGATACGACTTAACCGGGTTAAACAGAGTTGCGCATACCCAGAAAGAATGGGAATGGCCGATCGCGGTATATCTGTTTATGGCGGGAATGGGAGCCGGGGCTTTTGCTATCGGATTACTGACCAAGTGGATTCTCAAGCCTGACATTCCTTCAATGGGGATGTTATTATGGGGGCCAGTACTGGTAGCACTGGGGGCACCGTTTCTTATCCTTGACCTGGGTAAAAAATTACGGTTTGTTAATGCTGCTTTCAACCCCAGGACCTCATGGGCAGCACGTGGTTTTGCTATTCTATCCTCGCTGATAATTACCGGAATAACTGCCTTTGCCCTGGCATTACTCCCGGACCTGCTGCCACTATTGAGTATTAGTGTCCCCTCATGGATGAATGAAGGGAATACGGTGCCAACAGTATTCCAGTTGATCGCATTAGTACTTTCTTTCGGTACAGCGGCTTATACTGGATTATTCTTAAAATCAGTGAAATATGTTTCACTCTGGAACTCGAGAATACTACCGGTATTGTTTTTAATATCGGCATTGACAACTGGAGCTATGGTATTAATCGTGTTCCTGTGGGGATTCGGCATCTCAGCTAATAATCAACAGGTGTTGATACTCAGCCGTAATTTGATACCAGTAGAAATGGGCTTGATCATAGTTGAAGCCGTCGTTATGGCCTGGTGGCTTTCCAGCCTGAAAAAGGCCGGAAAAATCCAGGAAGAACCAATGAAACACCTCTCCCGTAAATCGTATCCGAGCCTGGTAACAGGATTCATTGTGTCAGGGCTTGCCTGGCTCAGCTCCTTCAATATGCCAACAGAATTTTTCAGCCTTTATTCGATCCTTCTTTTAACATCCGGAATCATTATCCTATACGGTGGTTTTATGCTTCGGTATGACATAATAAAATCAGGAACCAGAGACCCGCACCCGATGCATAAACTCGCGGCAATGCAATACAACTGGAGATCGCTGGGGACACCGATAACAGTACGGCCAATTCCGGTAAATGAAGCTGAAGAGACCGTTAAGCAACCAACAGGGGCACCCGGAAAATTGGCAGGAAACCCGGTTTTTGAGCTGGCGTTTTCGATATATCATCCAAAAGCAAGTGAAGAATCACAAGCGAAAACACAAATTATGGCGGGGCTATACCGGTCATGGCGCCGCCCGGTAAGATTGCAGTTCACTAACAGTGCTTCATAGTTCCCGGCAATCTCTGATACCAGTCGGACTAAGAGGCAACTATCAGGGATGGTCCGGTGGGGCCATCCATTTTTTTTATTGTTTTGCCCGGCTGTCTATTAATCAAGTCATCAAGCAAACCAGCTTTGATTGCTTCGGTCGGACAAGTCTGGACACATAGTGGAGAACCGCCCGTAGCGGCGCAGTAATCGCATTTTTGCATCTTGCCGTCTTTACCGAACTGCGGGACATGATACGGACAGGCTTCATAGCAAGCCCTGCAGCCGGTACATTTACCGGCATCAACCAGAACAATTCCGTCCGACAATCGTTTCGAAATAGCGCCGGCTTCACAGGCAGAAAGGCAAGCGGGTTGAGCGCAATGCAGGCATGAAAGTGAGAAAAATACTCTTTGCACGTGGGGGAAATTACCAGACCATGTTTCAATGACCTGGCGCCAGAGCACCCCGGATTCGACGTCACGGGTACTCTTACATGCCAGTTCGCAGGTCCGGCACTGGACGCACCTTCCGGCATCATAATAGAAACCATATTGTTTTCCCATTATTTCCCAGTTCCTGTATCGGTGATTTTCTTGATTTCAGCCTTGTTTTTCAGCCCGGTGAACTTCAACCAGTGTCTGTTTGGGCATGGCAGTCACCAGCGGGTCGAATGCTCTGCCGGGGTCAGTGCTATACAATACATTAACATTGGCTCCACCATCCAGCAGCGAATACCCGGAAAGTTTAAGCTCATCGCATCCCTGCCACCACCCATGCAAGCCCATTACCGTATCCGGCCGGATGCCCGGGAAAAATACGGCGCGGGCTTTTATCCAACCATAAGGCGATTCGATGACCACCCAATCACCATCCTGAATATTACGAGATCGGGCGGTATCCGGATGAATATGAACCCAGGGGTCGGGATGAACTTCACGCAGGTAAGGGACATTGCGGAGCCAGCCATGATGATAAACATCCGAGGTATGGGTGTCAAAAAATACCAGGGGGTATTTAGCCAGGAGTTCCGGAGTCGCCGTAGGGCTTTCCGGCGGTTCGACCCATTCCGGCAACGGATTAAAGCCATGTTTCTCGAAAGTCGTATTGTATATGGCGACTTTGCCTTCAGGTAGATACGGGCCTTTATCAAGCCGGGAGCTGGGTGAAGAAAAAACTCTCGCATATTTTTCATATAAAACTGGTTTCGAATCGTAAGTGATACCCGTGGGATATGCCCGCAATTCATCAATGGTGATACCGAAATTTTCCAGCTGATAGTTCATGCATTCTTTCATACTGCCGTGCCAGAAGTCATCCCCATAACCCATTTTTACCGCCAGGTCGAGCCAGAACTCATAGTCGGACTTATATTCGCCCAGGGGTTCAATCACTTTATTACGGGCCATGATCCAATTGGTAGATGCCTCGAAGGGATGGTCGCTCTCGAACATCGTGGCCACCGGGATTACCACGTCAGCCCAGGGCATCGATGCATTTTGCATGACATCGATAACGACGAAAAAGTCGAGCTTTTCAAGGGCTGCGATAATCCTGCCTGAATTCCGGGTGATTACCGCAGGTTGAGTACCGGGAGCGATGATGGTTTTGACCGGGTAAGGTTTCCCGGTTAAGACACTGTCCAGGCAGCGGTAATAGGCCGAAGAAGCCCCTTCAAGGAACGGCTGGAAGTATTTCGGCATTTCCGGGCCGACCAGCTTGTCAACCAGGTCCGGGGTGTAACGTTCACGCGGATTAACCGATTTAATCTGGGGCATATTACTGCCCGAAGAAATGATATTGCCCCCAGGCCGGTCCAGATTTCCGGTGATTGCAATCAAGATAGCGACAGCGCGTACGGCATTATTAGAATCGGCAGACTGGTCGAAGGCATTACCGGCCAGGATACAAGACGACCGGGCTTTGCCATATAAACGGGCGACTTCCCTGATCTGCTCTGCGGGCAATCCGGTAACCGGGGCAGCCCACTCCGGGGTGTACTTTTGTATATGAGGGATAAGCTTCTCAAAGCCGTAACACCACCGGGCAACAAATTCTGCATCGTACAGGTGCTCATTAACGATCACATTGATCATAGCTAAAGCTAAGGCAGCATTAGTACCGGGCCTGATAGGGAGCCACAAATCAGCATGGGCAGCATCAGGCTGCATCTCCGGTTTGATCACGACGAGACGAGCGCCGCGCTGCCGGGCATCCAGTATCCGCTTCATTTCACCAGTGGGAGTGCTAGCATAAGCCGGGTTAGCCGTCCAGACGATGATCAAGTCTGTGTGTTCGTAATCTGCACCAAGAAAGGGAGTACCCAAAGTATAAGCGAAACTGAAAGCCCGCTGCATGGCACAAATGCCGCTATGTCCGAAATTAGGGCTGCCGTGAACGGTCAAAAAGCGAATAAAGTAGTCCTTGTAGCTGCGATGCTGGGGTGAAAGAACAGCCAATGATTCCGGACCGTATAAGGCTTTTTGTTCCTTAAGTTTTCCGGCAACAAGACTGACCGCCTCATCCCAGGATATCCTGGTGAATCTACCATCACCCCTAGCGCCGATGCGTTTTAACGGATACTTAAGCCGCTGTGATGAATACAGCCACTGTATCGAAGCATAGGCTTTGGCACATAATTTCCCCCGGTTAACAGGAGATTCCTTCATTCCTTCGATCTGAACCAACCGTCCGTCCCGGACGTAGCAGTTGATCCCACATCCCATCGCCGGGCCGCACATCGGACACAACGTACGCACTAATTGAGAGTTTTTATAACTCATGACGATATTATAATCAAAAACAAAAAAAAGGAACGCAGATGGTTTTCACCATCGAAAAAAAGCGATATTAAGAATAGAAGCCAGCTTGATGATAAAAAACACCAGAACTAAATTATAGCTCTTGACAACATGAAAAATTTGTACTTATAATAAAATGATCTTATCGATCGAGTTCCCAAAGTGCAGCGAAGGCCGGCTTCGTTATTTTCCCTAAAGGAAGTAACCTGGTTTTCCCTCATGTCAAAATATATCTTCGTTACTGGTGGTGTAGTTAGTTCCGTTGGTAAGGGCATCACCGTCGCTTCTATCGGGACCATTCTTAAGAGTCGGCAAATTAGTGTCTCCGTACAGAAGCTGGACCCCTACCTGAACGTAGACCCGGGGACGATGTCGCCTTATCAACACGGTGAAGTATTCGTGACACAAGACGGTGCCGAAACGGACCTGGACCTGGGGAACTACGAACGTTTTATCGATATCAACCTGACAGCTGATTCGAATGCGACTTCCGGCCAGATCTACAGCACGGTAATCGCCCGGGAAAGGCGGGGCGATTTCCTCGGCGGGACGATCCAGGTGGTGCCGCACGTAACGAATGAAATAAAACAGCGTTTTAAGAGAGTAGCAGAAAAATCGAAAGCCGACGTGGTAATCATTGAAGTCGGCGGAACAGTGGGCGACATCGAAGGGCAGCCTTTCCTGGAGGCCATCCGCCAGATGCGAAAAGATGTCGGCCGGGAGAATGTCCTATATATTCATGTGACGCTGCTCCCTTATCTCGGCAGCACCCAGGAATTGAAAACGAAACCAACTCAGCACAGCGTAAATGAATTAAGAGGCATGGGGATACAACCGGATATCATCATCTGCCGCAGCGACCTGGAAGTACCGGATTCCATCCGGGACAAGATATCGCTTTTCTGTGACGTCGAACGGGAAGCAGTGATCCCCTTGCCGACGATATCCAGTGTTTATGCAGTGCCCTTGTTCCTGGAAGATATGGGATTAGGCAAGTTGATCGTTGATAAATTAGGAATAGCGGCAGCCCAGCCGGACCTGAATGATTGGCGCCGCATGGTTGAGGCATTACATGAATCCAGGGAGACAGTTAATATCGCCCTGGTGGGGAAATATGTCGAACTGAAAGACGCCTATTATTCTGTCCGGGAAGCCCTGCAGCATGCCGCCCTATACTATAAAAAGAAATTGAACATCATCTGGGTATCTTCCGAATCGATGGAAAAGGAAGGCGGCGATACCCAATTAAGGAATATCCAGGGGATCGTGGTGCCGGGCGGCTTCGGGATAAGGGGCATTGAAGGTATGGTGAAAGCCGCTAATTATGCCCGGACCAGAAAGGTACCTTACTTCGGCCTGTGCCTGGGCATGCAG
>CAZSHH010000007.1:9301-32992 GCA_964606525.1 uncultured Dehalococcoidales bacterium | reverse complement strand
TTGCCCGTCATGTAATGAAATCAGGGAAACCCAACTCCAGTGAATTTGACCCGGAAACACCTTTCCCCGTAATCGACTTAATGCCCGAACAGATGAAGATCATTGACAAAGGAAAGACGATGCGGCTGGGTGATTATCCCTGTCATCTACGCAGCGGGACACATGCCGCTGCAGCTTACGGAAAAGATATAGTATACGAAAGACACCGGCACCGGTATGAATTTAACAACAAGTACCGGCAGCAGCTGGAAGATGCAGGCTTGATCTGCAGCGGCGTTTCCCCGGAGGGGCAGCTGGTAGAGGTATGTGAAATTGCAAACCATCCCTGGATGTTAGGCTCGCAATTCCACCCGGAATTCACATCAAGGCCCAACCGTCCACAACCCCTGTTCCGGGAATTCATCAAGGCCGCCAGTAAAATATTAAGGGAAGGCGATCAGCCGTCTTTGCCTATGAGTGGATAAATATAACCCGATCAATAACGAAGGATTATCCTGAATTTTACCATCGAAAATAATATTCACCGATCAGGCAACTGGTTTTAGTTACTGACAAATAAACAAGGGATATCCGTCTCAAGACGGATGCTATGTGACCGGTGGAGGAAGGTACGAATTATGGCAATGGATATCAGTCAACTGGAAAGCAAGACCGAAGAAGAATTGGTCGATATGGCCAAAGAAATGTCCATACCCGGATATGAATCGCTGGCCAAACCGGAGCTGGTGATACGCCTGCTCCAGGCTTACACCGAGCAGGAAGGAAATACTTTCTGCAGCGGCATCCTGGAGATAATGGCCGACGGCTACGGCTTCCTGCGCAACAGCAGCCTGCTGCCCAGTTCAACTGATGTTTATGTTTCGCAATCGCAGATCAGGCGCTTTGGTCTGCGCAACGGCGACATGGTCGCCGGCCAATGCCGGCCTGCCCGGGCCGGCGAGAAATATTTTAGCCTGCTGCGCATCGAAGCAGTCAACGGCATCAATCCGGAAATGGCGAAAGAGCGGCCGCATTTCGGTTCGTTAACGCCAACCTTTCCGGACAAGTTGATCGACCTGGAGACGAAGAGCAACGACCTTGCCGGACGCTTACTGAACCTGATCGCCCCCATCGGCCGCGGCCAACGCGGGCTGATCGTTTCGCCGCCGAAAGCGGGCAAGACTTTCTTACTTAAGTCCATCGCCAACTGCGCCAACGAAAATTATGACGACCTGCACATGATGGTCTGCCTTATCGGCGAACGCCCGGAAGAAGTAACCGATATGAAACGTTCCGTAAAAGGAGAAGTCATCGCAGCAACCTTCGATGAACCCGTGGAAAACCATACCCGCGTCGCCGGGCTGGCTTTAGACCGGGCGAAGCGAATGGTAGAAAGCGGTAACGATGTATTCCTCCTGCTTGATGGTATTACAAGGTTAACCCGTTCTTACAACCTGGCGATGCCTTCCAGCGGGAGAACGCTGTCCGGCGGCATCGATCCTTCTGCCCTATATCCCGCCAAGCACTTTTTCGGCGCCGCCCGTAACACCGCTGAAGGCGGCAGCCTGACGATCATCGCCACCTGCCTGGTGGATACAGGCAGCCGCATGGACGACCTGATCTACGAAGAATTCAAGGGTACCGGCAACATGGAAGTCCACCTGGACCGCCGCCTGGCGGAACGACGCATCTTCCCCTCCATCGCCATCGAAAGAAGCGGGACGCGGCGGGAAGAACTGCTGTTAGACCCGGAAACGCTTAAACAGGTATGGCTGCTGCGGCGCATGGTCTCCATGATATCTTCAGATTCACCGAACTTTGCCGAAGCGACGGAAAGAGTGGTGGAACGCCTGCGGAAGTCCAAGACTAACGTCGACTTCCTGGCGAACTTAGCCCGGGAATAAGGCCTCCTGCTTGTTTTAACCCTGATTTTTCGGGGCACGCTGCAGCGTGCCCCTTTTTTTACTTAACAAATTACTTTCCGGCTGTGTTAGAATGCAATTGAGTAAGGTTACATAATACCAAGAGACAATATGCCGCAAAGCCAGTTGGTGACCGAACAATTAAGAAGGATGCCGGCATCGCCTGGGGTATACCTGATGAAGGATACCGGGGGGAGGATCATCTATGTCGGCAAGGCAACTTCGCTGCAGAACCGGGTGCGGTCGTATTTCGGGGCCGGCCCCCTTTCGCCCAAGACACAAAACATGGTCGCCCGGATCGCCGATATCGACTTCCTGACGGTGGGATCGGAACAGGAAGCATTGATCCTGGAGATGAACCTGATCAAGCGGCACCACCCACCGTACAACATCCGCCTGAAAGACGACAAATCATTTCCTTTCCTCAAAATATCGGTGAAAGACGAATGGCCGCGGATTTATTTCACCCGGCGGGTGGAAGACGACGGCAGCCGATATTTCGGTCCTTTCGCCAGCGCCTATTCGCTGCGGCAGACACTAAAAGCACTGAGAAACATGTTTCCTTTCCGCACCTGCAGCAAACCGATCACCGGGACTGACCGCCGGCCTTGCCTGGAATACCACATGAAGAGATGCATCGCCCCATGCACCGGGGCAGCCAGCCGGGAGGAGTATACCGAGGTGATCCGCCAGGTGATACTATTCCTGGAAGGCAAAGATGACATCGTGGTCGACCAGCTACGGGGGAAGATGGAAAAAGCGTCTGAGGCGCTGGATTTTGAAAAGGCTTCGGTACTGCGGGACCAGATCAAAGCGATCCACAGTGTGATCGAAGGGCAGCGGATCGCCGCCATGGTAAAAGGCGACCAGGACGCGGTAGCGATCGCCCCCAACGGCGACCAGGCGCTGGCCCAGGTATTCTTCGTCCGGGGAGGGAAACTTATCGGGCGGGAAAGCTTCATGGTGCAGGGAACCGAAGGCGAAATCCCGGAACAGGTAATGACCAACTTCGTGCAGCAGTTCTATGCTTCGAGCCTGTATGTGCCGCCTTTGCTATTGCTGCAATGCCCGGTCGATGATGCGGTGGTGACAAAAGAATGGTTGAAGAAGCGGCGGGGGGGTAGGGTGGAGATCGAAATTCCCAGCCGGGGACCAAAGAAGAAACTAATCGATGCAGTAGCCGAGAATGCCCGGCAGAGCCTGGAGCAGTTACGCTTGAAACGGCTGACCGATACCCGGGACATGAAACCGGCATTAGAAGAAATCCAGCAGGAACTTGGACTGCCAGCCTTGCCAACCCGAATCGAAGGTTATGACATCTCTAATATCCAGGGAGCCATGGCTGTGGGTAGTATGGTAGTTATGGAAGATGGTAAGCCAAAACCGGCCCATTACCGGCGCTTCCGGATAAAAACGGTACCTGGGGCAGATGACTACAGTATGATGCAGGAGGTACTGCGGCGCCGCTTCAACCGGGCAGTAGCCGGCAATACGGAAGATAACGGGAGTTCCTTTGCCGTCCTCCCCGGACTGGTACTCATCGATGGGGGGAAAGGCCAACTGCATGCCGCATTATCGGTCATGCAGGAACTCGACCTTACCCATGTTCCCCTGGCCAGCCTGGCGAAAGAAAATGAAGAGATCTTCATTCCCAGCCGGCAGGACTCAATCCAGCTTTCCGGAAACTCTCCCGGGCGGCTGATGCTGCAGCACCTGCGTGACGAAGCCCACCGCTTCGCCCTGGGATATCATCTTAAAGTACGGCAGAAGAATACACTAACCTCGGTATTGGACGCCGTGCCCGGCATCGGCCCCAAGCGCAAACGGGCGCTGCTGCGCAAGTTCGGCTCCGTACGGGGGATCAAAGAGGCGGCGACTGCAGATCTGACGGCGGTAACCGGCATCACACCGGTATTGGCAGCAAAGATCAAAGAATATCTATAATATCAGATAAGGGAGAAAACACCATGTCTCGTCCGGGGTGGAATAAAGAATACTGGCGCAACATCGACAAGAATACGCAGCGGAAGCTTCGTACCACCTGTCCGAAATGCGGCAGCGATAAGACTTACTACAACAAACAATTCAAAGTGTGGCGCTGCGGTAGATGTGAGCATTCCTGGGTTATTGAGGGTATGGGCGACCGGGTGCCGTGGTGGAAAAGGATATTCCGCCGCAGTTAATCACTTAATCCAGGATGAATTTCCTAACTGCTTCCGCAACCCCGTCGTGTTCCACATCCCCAGTGACATAACGTGCTACAGCCTTAACCTCAGAAGGAGCATTTCCCATCGCTACGCCCAGTCCAGCGGCTTGAATAACCGGAATATCGTTTAAGCCATCGCCGATGGCCATTACCTCGTCCGATATCAGCCCAAGGTACTGCATCAAAGCCTCCAGGGCGGTCTTTTTTGATACTCCCGGGGTTAAGACATTGATAAAATCGACGTCCGGATAAGCCGGGGTCCTGGTTTTCGATAGAAAAAACTCCCGTGCGAACTGACGTCGAAATCTATCTGCCCCGGCTTTTTCTTGCGGCGACCTGACAACAAGTGTCCCTTTGATGAATTCCTCGTTTTCCGGCAGACGGGCGAAACCAGTAATCACCGGTTCCACCTTGAAATACTGGCGGCGTATATCAGCGACCCAGGAATCCAGTTCCATGTAACAATTAACAGAAGAAAAAAGGTCCATGATAATACCGTTCTCCCGGGCAAAAGCAAGCGCCTTTTTGATATGTTGCCGGGGAAGGGCTTTAAGATACAGGTTTTCGCGTGTGCCCGGATTGGTGACCAGAGCGCCGTCAAAAAAGATATGAAAACCATCCAGCCGTAATTGCTGCAGGATATTACGGGCGGCAGGAGTTGCTCGGCCGCTGCACAGGGAAACGCCTACGCCGCGCCGTGTCAACTCTGCCAGGGCATTTTTGTTTGCCGCCGATATCTCATCTGCCCGTATCAACAGCGTACCATCGATATCAATAACGACCAGTCTAATATTTATTGTTTTTTCCTTTTCCGCCCGGCGCGGCCGGGACAGGACAATATGTTATACTGGATTAACATGACTGCCGTATTTTCAAAGTCAGATATCCAGGAAATGATACGAGCCCGTCCCCCCCTGATCGAAGGCTACCTGGACCTGAATTTGCAATTACAACCAAACGGCATCGACGTAACCGTCCGGGATATTGCTGTGCCTGATATAGCGGGGACCATTGCTGTCGATAATGCCGACCGCCGGTTATCGAACCTATCCGGACGGGACTTCGATTCCCAGGGCTATATCGACCTGGCGCCCGGTCCATATCTCATTACCTTGAATGAGATAGTGAACTTACCCACTAATGTTATGGCACTGGCGCGGCCCCGGTCAAGCCTACTGCGCTGCGGCGTAACTATCGAAACTGCGGTATGGGATGCCGGCTACTGCGGCCGTTCACAAGCACTGTTGATGGTGCAGAATCATTCCGGTTTTCGTTTACAAAAAAATGCAAGGGTACTGCAGTTAGTATTCTTTCGCCTTACCGGGAAGACGGAGGCATACCAGGGAAAATACCAGGGGGAGAATATCTAGTCCGTACGGACCCGGAAAAAACGGGGAAGAGGAGGAACAATATGCCCATAATTCAGAATACACCTACGATTAATAACGAAGAAACAGTCAATGTCAATCGCAGTGCCATCGAACACCGCGCCACCTGGATGGGGCTGAGTTTTGAAGAGGCGAAAAAAGCAGGAGTAAACGGTGAGAAAATATCACGTGCTGCCGTATCGCAGACCGGCTGCCTGCACGGCGCCCTTATCCGGGAGAAGTTGGAAAAACCCGTCCGGCTGGATAAGTTCGCCGATACCTTTCTGTCACCGGTAGCAATAAAAACCTTCGAAATGGAGTTTGCCGTTAAAACCCCGGAAGCCCTGGAAATACGTTTCCATTATTGCCCGCTGGTTGCCGGTTGGCTGAAGGCCGGCATACCAGACAAGGATATCCCACTCCTTTGTGACATTGCGATGGACGGCGACCGCAACATCGCGGCAACGGCGGGAGTTGCTTTTTCCCTGGGCAAAATCATCGCCAATGGTGATGCCGTCTGCGAAGTCAATTTTTACAAAAAGAAAATATAGTACAAAATATTTCCCCCATACTGACCATAATCAGATACCCAGTTCGATCCAGGAGCATCAGCAATAAGGGGACTCATTAAGTCGATTGATGAGTATCTTTATGTTATAATTTTTCAGGTTAATTTACCCCGGAAAATTACCAGCAAACACAACAAAGGAGATGCCTGTTGCCAGTCGATCATAAATACGTAGTATGGTTTGAAGAAGTTAATAAAGGGGATGTGGGGGTTGTCGGTGGTAAAGGGGCCAATCTGGGAGAAATGATCAATGCCCATATCCCGGTGCCGCCAGGCTTTATCGTAACTGCAGGAGCTTATTTTTACTTCCTGGAGAAAACCGGCATCTCAGGACGGATACATGAGATGCTGCACGGGCTGGATGTAGATGACAGCAAACGGCTGCAGCGGGTTGCGGAAAGGGTGCAGCGGGTTATCCTGAATGAAAAACTCCCTTCTGAAATCAGTAATGAAATCCGGAAAGCTTACGAAACCATGGGAAAGGGGCTGGTGGCGGTACGTTCGTCAGCAACGGCGGAAGATCTGCCTGAAGCCTCTTTTGCCGGGCAGCAATCGACTTATCTGAACATAGATGGAGAAGAATCCGTAATCAAAGCGGTGCAGAAATGCTGGGCTTCCTTATTCGGTGCCCGGGCAATCTTCTACCGGGAAGAAAATCATTTCGACCATTTGAAGGTGGGCATCGCCGTCCCGGTGCAGCGTATGGTGGAATCCGACGCATCCGGTGTCATGTTTACGGTCGAACCTACGAGCAGCGACCGCAGCCGGATCGTGATCGAAGCCATCCTCGGCCTGGGTGAAGCCGTTGTCTCCGGTGATGTGACGCCGGACCATTATGAAGTTAGCAAGGAACCACTACGTATACTAAGGAAAGAAATAAAGAAACAGGAAACAAAGATAATCCGCAGCAGCGAGGCGGAAAACGGGGATGCCAACATCAAGGTACCCCTCACCCATAAAGAACAGGCCCAACAGAAAATCTCGGATGCTGATATCATACTCCTGGCAGAAATCGGCAAGCGGCTGGAAGCCCATTACCAGTGGCCTCAGGACGTGGAATGGGCCCGGGAGAACGGGCGCCTGTTCATCGTGCAGACCCGGCCGGTAACTACTCTGAAAGAGGTAAAGTACGAAGCAACCGAAGAAATAAATGCCCCGGTATTATTGACCGGTTCTCCAGCCAGCCCGGGTATCGCTTCCGGACCGGTACGTATCATCCGTGACCCGTCGCAAATCGATGTGGTAATGAAAGGCGATATCCTGGTCGCGGAAATGACCACACCCGATTTTGTCCCGGCGATGAAACGGGCGGTAGCGATTATCACTGACCGTGGCGGCCGCACGGCACATGCCGCTATCGTCAGCCGCGAACTGGGTATTCCCTGCATCGTCGGTACCGCGGGAGCGACGACCAGCCTGAAGGACGGCCAGATCATCAGCGTTGATGGTTCCCGGGGTAAGGTCTATTCGGGGCGTGTCCAGGTCAAACAAGCCGGACCGGTACACCGCAAACGCGGCGAGGTTAAAACCCGCACCAAGCTGCTGGTAAACCTGGCACAACCCGACCTGGCGGAAAATGTCGCGGCGCGTGATGTTGACGGCATCGGCCTGCTGCGGGCAGAATTCATGGTCGCCCAGATCGGGGAACATCCCAGCTATATGGTTACCCAGGGCCGGGGCCAGGAATTCATCGATAAACTGGCGGCTGGCCTGACACAGTTCGTCAAACCCTTCTATCCCCGGCAGGTAGTCTATCGCACCAACGACTTTAAAACCAACGAATACCGGGCACTCAAAGGTGGAGAGAATTACGAAGCGATCGAAGAGAATCCCATGCTGGGATACCGGGGTGTGTCACGGTATATCGCTGATATCGAAACATTCAAACTGGAGTTGGCAGCCATCAAGCAGGTCCGAGAAAAATACGATAACCTGTGGGTAATGCTGCCTTTTGTGCGGACACCGGCGGAACTGGCGAAAACGGTAAAAATTATTACGGAGGAAGGACTGGCCCGTTCATCCACCTTCAAATTGTGGATGATGGTAGAAGTCCCGTCAAACGTGATATTGCTGGAGAAATTCCTGGCAGTGGGCATAGACGGGATTTCAATAGGGTCCAATGACCTGACCCAGTTGATATTAGGCGTGGATAGGGATAATGCCAAACTTTCCAGTGTTTTTGATGAAAGGGACGAAGCGGTGTTGTGGGGATTGGAAAGGGCGGTAAAAACGGCGAAAGCGATGGGGGTGACCGCTTCTATCTGCGGCCAGGCACCCTCGGTCTATCCCGAGATAACGCAGAAACTGGTAGAATGGGGCATTACCTCCGTATCCGTCAGCCCTGATATGATCGATGAGACCAGGGACATTATTTCAAATGTTGAGGAACGGCTGCGAATCCAGGCATAATTACCACATTACGAATCCGTGAAATGACAGAGGAGAGGGAGGAAACTCTCTCTCCTCATGCTGCAAAAAGCCGTGCCAGCCAGGGGCGGCAGAGTGCTGAGGACTTGTGCCCCATCCGTACGGTATTTCAACGCGACCGGGACCGGATCATTCATTGCAATGCTTTCCGCCGCCTAAAACACAAGACCCAGGTTTTCATAACACCCCAGGGCGATCATTATGTAACCCGCCTGACGCATACCCTGGAGGTATCGCAGATCGCCCGCACGATATCCCGGGCTTTGAATTTAAACGAAGATCTAACTGAGGCCATTGCCCTGGGACATGACCTGGGACATACGCCATTCGGGCATATCGGTGAGGAATACTTGAATGAGACGCTGCCAGGTGGTTTCAGCCATAATGAACAAAGCTTGCGGGTGGTCGACCATTTGGAAAACAACGGCCGCGGCTTGAATCTGACCTGGGAAGTCCGCAACGGCATCGTAAGTCATTCGAAATCCACAACCGGGATGCTCGAGAACTGGGGCAAGGTAGGGACGCTGGAAGGTGAAGTAGTGCGGATTTCCGATGCAGTGGCCTATGTCAATCATGATATCGATGATGCGATCAGGGCTGGGGTAATCGCAGCCACGGACTTACCGCAAACCGCAGTAAAGATTTTGGGTAATTCCCGTTCGGAGCGGATCAATACCATGGTGGCGGACATCATTGTCTCCTCATGGGCAGTGCGCAGCGCAAATAAACTGCCGCAGCCAGCGGTCAGGATGACACCGGTGGTAACGGAAGCTACCGAGAACCTGCGCCAATTCCTGTTTCAAAATGTCTATAATGTACAGGCCGTACGGCGTAAAGCCCGGGGTGCCCGGGCTGTTCTGGACCGGCTGTATGGTCATTATGTCAAGCATCCGGAGGAATTGCCATCCGATATTAACGGCACTGAGGCAGAGCGCCGGGTAGCAGACTATATTGCCAGTATGACCGATCAATATGCCGCCAGGTTAGCAAAGCAAATTTCCCGGGAAAGGTAGACCGTCCTGGCCGTAAAAGCAAACCGGGGGCCAATAATTACGTTATACACTACCAGAACCCTCTAACTGATCACTTAAACAATTAACGCCGTAAAAAGATGCCGAAAATGTTCAACACCGCAGATATTGCGACCTGAAAGTGAAACAACCCGGAAACTGAAGACTCAGTTAAATCGGATTGAAAAAGTGAAGAAAGTAACTGAAAATAACCGGGCAACGCCCTTTATTGATGTTATAATATACACTGCGTGAGTACCGTATGAGTGCCGTTGACGAAGTAAAACAGCGTATTGATATTGTCGAACTAATTTCCCAGTATACGCCTCTGATTAAAGCGGGCCGTAATTTCCGGGCGCGCTGTCCGTTTCATAACGAGAAGACGCCGTCTTTTTTCGTATTTCCCGAACGGCAAAGCTGGCACTGTTTCGGGGCATGTAATACCGGGGGCGATGTCTTCTCATTTGTGATGAAGAAAGAGGGAGTGGATTTCGCCGAAGCTCTGCGCCTGTTGGCAGACAGAACCGGGGTTGCAATACCAGCTTTCAACGAACCGGATACGAAAAAAGAGGTCCGGGAACGGCTGTACCAGGCCAACGATGCGGCGGTACGGTACTACCAGGATTTACTCAACCACTCGCCACAAGGGGAAAAAGCCCGGGCATATTTAAAACAGCGCGGAGTTTCGGCGGCGGCAAGCGGAGATTTCCGCCTGGGGTATGCCCTAGATAACTGGGATGCCTTGAAGTCATATTTAAAGGAACGCGGTTTTGCCGAGAAAGAAATGGTGGAGGCCGGGTTATTGTCTACCGGCGAGACCGGCCGGACATTCGACCGCTGGCGGCACCGCCTGATGTTTCCCATCATGGACGAGAGAGGACGCGTCACCGGCTTCGGCGCCCGGGTGCTCGAACCGGATGCCGAAGGCCCGAAATATATCAATACCGCCCAGACCCCGGTGTTTGATAAGAGTGCGACACTATACGGCCAGCACCTGGCGGTACCGGGGATCCGGCAAGAAAATCTGGCCGTAATCGTCGAAGGTTATATGGACGTCATCCTGACTCACCAATACGGTTTTAGTAATGTGGTAGCTTCCATGGGCACCTCGATCACGGAAAAACAGGTTAATATTCTAAAAAAACTGAGCCGCAACCTGGTGCTGGCCCTGGACTCGGATTCCGCCGGCATAGAAGCTATGCAGCGGTGCGTCGAGCATGAAAATATCCTGGAATCGGAAATCAAAGTAGTCATTTTACCCGAAGGGAAAGACCCCGATGAGGTCATCAAGGAAGATAAAGAGCAGTGGCGCCGCTTAGTGGCAGCTGCCCGGCCGGTAATCGATTATACCTTTGAGGTAGTAGCGGCCAATCTTGATTTTTCAAAGGTCAGCGAACGGACTAAGGCTCGCGACCGTTTGTACCCGGTGGTAGACACGATCAAAGATATTGTACGGCGGGCGCATTATCTACAGCGTTTGGCAGGGATGATCGGAGTTACCGATATCAACCTGGAAGCATCGATGAAAAAGAAAGCAGCGGCCAGGGGCAAAGCAGCGACGGCGCCGGCTAATACCGGCCGCAGGGGTGAAGATACGCTTTTTAAGAGTCCGGTGGAAGAATATTGCCTGACTTTATTGATACATCACCCGGAAATAAGGCAGCAGGGTATTGACTTACCGACGGAATACTTCGAAAATAGTGAGAATCTTGAAATATTTGTGTCCTGGCGCGAACATGAAGGGTTATCTCCCGAAGAATTAAAGAAAACAATTGACCTGACAATCCACGACCATTTCGATGCGGTCGTCCATAAAGATGTACCCCGGGACCGGATCGAACAGAAATTTAGTGAGTGCGTCCTGCGGTTGCGTGAGAAATATCTACGCAACCTGGAAAGGAAACGAGAAGCAATCTTATCAATGGAACCAGGGGATATTGAGGATGAGTTAGCCCGCAGCCGGCAAACCAGCCTGGAACTAAAAGAAGTGTTTAGTCTTAAAGCAAGGCGAGAACAAGGCCTCAGGAGTTAAGCATGGAATCAGAAGAATTTAAAGATACAGAACAGTTCAATTCAGATAATACCCCTGAAGAAGAGGAAATCCCTACCAGTGAAGAACTGGAAGATGAATTAAAGTCGGAAGGCCTGGAGCTGGAAACGGAAGAAGCCCCGGTTGAACTGCTGGAAGGAACCGAACAGGAGGCCGCGGATGACCCGGTCCGCCTTTATCTCCATGAAATCGGTAAGGTCCGTTTACTGACGGCACGTGATGAACGCGACCTGGCAAAAAAAATCGAATTAGCGAAGCGCTTGAAAGAAATGCGGCAGACGCTCCAGGAAAAAAACGGCCAACCGCCAACCGCGGCTGAGATCTTTACAGCATCCCTTCACGAGATCGGACAATCGGTCGAACTGGTTCATGCTTTACAGGGAGAACTTAAGTTAAAAGCAACGGAAAGCCTGATTGACAGCATCAGTGATACGACCATACGGGAGACGATCGACGGCGTAATCTCCCAGGAGCTGGTACAGGCGATCGCTAAAAAGATAGATAAGTCTGTTCCCGAAACCGAACAACGCATCATAAATCTATCATTGAATTGTGATCTGTTACCCAAAGAAGTGCGGGACTGTATTGAATCAAAGGTGAAGTTCGGCGATATTGAAAAGGTGATCAATAGCAAAGCTTTACAATCTATCCTGGAAACGCATAAACGGCGGCATAAGCTATTCCTGGAAAATGTCGAAGCTGATGCCGAAAAAGCGAAACGGCACCTTATCGAAGCTAACCTGCGTCTGGTTGTCAGTGTTGCCAAGAAGCACATGGGACGCGGCATGTCCCTGTTAGACCTGATCCAGGAGGGTAATATTGGCCTGATCCGGGCCGTGGAGAAATTCGACCACCACCGCGGGTTCAAGTTCAGCACATATGCAACCTGGTGGATCCGGCAGGCGATCACCCGGGCGATTGCCGACCAGGCCCGCACGATCCGGGTTCCGGTACATATGATCGAAACCATCAATAAGCTGCTGCGGGTCAGCCGCCGCCTGGCCCAGGAATACGGACGAGAACCCACATCCAAAGAAATCGGAAAGAAAATGGACCTGCCGGCAGAGAAAGTACGGGAAATCGTGAAAGTTGCTCAACTACCGGTATCGCTGGAAGCACCAATCGGCGAAGAAGAAGACAGCCACCTGGGCGATTTCATCGAAGACCGTAATGCGCTGCCGCCGGTAGATACGGCCTCCAAGCAGTTGCTCAAAGAGCAGTTGAGCGAAGTGCTTTCCGAAATGACGCCGCGGGAACAGCGGGTGTTGATTTTACGCTTCGGGCTGGAAGACGGCCGCAGCCGGACGCTAGAAGAAGTAGGCCAGGAATTCAATGTAACCCGGGAGCGGATACGGCAGATTGAAGCCAAGGCACTACGTAAACTACGCCATCCCAGCCGCAGCCGCCGCTTGAAAGATTATCTCGAATAACAGGGAGAGATTATATGAATACCGATTTTGCCTTTATCTGCGATTTCGCGGAAGCTACGGCAAAGATAAATGCCCTGGGCATCGGCTTTGATACCATCATGGCGGCCCAACTTCCCATCCGGCATCCCCATTTCTCCTTAGTCATGCAGTTACGGGCGAGCACTGTGGAAGCCGGGCAGAAAAGGATCCAGGTAAACCTGGTCGATGAAGACGGCAGGGATGTAATACCAGCTATCCAGGGCCAGTTCAATCTCCCCCGGACCGAAGGTCGTACTCACAGCATCGGCCGATTTGTGATGGAATTCAACTCAGTAGAGTTTAAGAATTACGGACAGTATACCGTGACCGTAGCGGTCGAAGGGATGGAAGTAGCCTCGATTCCCTTCCGGGTTATCCCACAACCACCCCGTCCCCACGGATCGCCAAACTAAAAGTAAAATACTAAACTCGAAGTAAGAAATATAGACGCTAAACAATTAAGAGCTAACCACAAAGGGATTGGTTACAAGTAATAATATACATACAAAGGCCAGATTACAGGCTAATTCCGATATTGTACTTTTCCCCAGCGGCGTTCATCAATACCCGTCGGCCCTGAATTCCCCGGCCTCCAGTTTGTTATTTTTCATAAACGGTTATCAGTGCATTTTCACTCGGCACCTTACGGCCGGGGCGATGAATACAGCGGTTTAAAAACGACGGGAAAATCACTATGCAAGTATTGTATATCGGAATATAATCATGGTACTTAAGTAATCGACCTTATCTAGCCGTAAGGTTGTTGTGCCCGAACTATTAAATCAGGATATAACCTGCCAGATCAGGTTATGAGGAGCTGGTTGTTATGATTAAGCACATAAGCTCGAGTAACTGGTTCTTCCTGGTTTGCATTTTAGTTAGCCTTTCGCTAATATCCGGATGTGCCGCGAACACGCAGGGCACTTCCAACTCTCCTCTAAATTCAAGTATCACTTTGACCAGCAAAAATCCAGCAACAACTACACCTGAAAAACCGGTAATTACAGATACAACAGCCAACCTTCTGAAGTTAAAGACGATAAGTTTTGTGGACGAACAGGGTACCGGGACAGAAGCTTATAAGATGTTGATCCCGGCGGACTGGGAATATGAAGGTGGACTTCAGTGGGTTTTTGATAATCCGGGGATGCCTGCCATATCCCAAACCAGGGTCTGGAATCCGCGTGGTACTGAAGAATTCTACCTTTTCCCGAATCAAGCCTTATTCTGGACGGACAATCCAGGCACACTACAACTGTTCTCCCCCGGATCCAGGTATTTCGGCAACGAGGTTATGGACCTGTTAAATCCCCTGGATGCCCTTAGAGAAGTGGTAATACCCAGATTCCGTCCTGATGTTCAAGCAATGAAAATTACCAGGGAAGAGGAAATCACTGATATTGATCTTCCCGCAGATGCATCTTCTTCTCCCCTGCAAACCTCCACCAAGGCAGGGAAAATCCGCATTGAATACAACAAAGACGGAATCGTCTATGAAGATGAGATTTACTGTACCGTAGAAGCTACCTATTACCCTCTACAAAGTACGTTCGGCAGCTATACCAATATACTTTGGGGAATAAACAATATTGCGTCTTTCCGGGCGGAAAAAGGGAAACTGGATGCCAGCGCCAGGATATTTCAGACGATATCAAACTCCGTGACCCTCAATATTAACTGGTTCAATACATACATCCAGGTAGTTGAATACCTCATCAAGATGGAAATCCAACATATTCAAAGCATAGGTCAATTGGGCTCAATAATTGCGCAAACCGGGAGTGAAATCCGCCAGGAAAACCTGGACCTATATTATCAAAGGGAATCGATGAACGACAGTATCTCAACCCAATACAGCGAATATGTTAGAGGCGTGGACAGCTATTATAACCCTATAGAAGCAAAGAACGTCGAAATACCCACCGGTTATGATAATGTTTGGGTCAATAACCTGGGGGAATATATCTTAACAGATAATCCTAACTACAATCCCAATATCGGTGGAAATCAAAACTACCAGAAACTTGAGCCCGCACTAAAATAAAAACCTCCCGCATGAGCCAAGGTGATTTTTCTCTTGGTATGACCATTAAAGAACGATTCAGGGAAAATGTTTAATAAAACAGGCAATAAAACCCCAGATAATTCTAGATATTTGATACTGGCAATCGTATCCGTAGTTCTGTTTCTTTCTATTTTGAACTGGACCGGTGCATTCAACATTGCCGAGATGAAATCACTGGACCTGTTATTCAAATTAAGGGGTAACCTGAAGCCGAATACGGGAATTGCCATTGTGGCAATTGACGACCAGACATTTACTGAACTAGGTATGGATTGGCCGTTAGCAAACAGCCTACACGCTCAAGTTATCTCACAGCTTCAATCAGACGGCGCACAATTCGTGGGGATAGTTTTTCCGTTAGCCACGTCACCGAGAGATAATCAAGACGATAAATACCTTGTCAATGCCCTGAACAAAACCGGGGTAGTCTGGTTGCCGGAAGAATTCAGTGAAACCCGGGATTCCTTATACAGTTTACAGAGCCTAACCGAACCGCCAGCGATATTCGGTGAGGCCGCTGCCGGTGCTGCCTTCATTAACCTGATCCGAGACAGTGACAGTTCGGTCAGACGTTTATCCTTAATCCACTCACACCAGGGTAAATCTCATAATCACATGGTGCAAGCAGCTTACCTTAATACACAATCAGACGCGGCCAATAATATAAGATCAAGCAACTTGATCATTAACTACGCCGGCCCATCGCGAACTTATACGAACGTATCTTATTATCAAGTTCTTGAAGGCTTGCTGCCAGCCGGCTATTTCCGCGATAAAATAGTGTTTATTACTCTCGATTCTCCAGACATCGGCGATAGTTTTATCACTCCTTTTCCGGGGAGAGGGCAAATGTCACGGGGAGAAATCATGGCAAACGGCCTCGAAAACTTGATTTCTCGTAATGATATTAAAGCAGCCAATCTGCCGTTAAGCGTCCTCCTGGTACTGTTTATCGCTACTGCGGGCACTATCACCACCGTTAAACAACCTTTACTACGGAGTTCATTGTTAATAGTTGGTATCGGCGGCATTTATTGTCTTGGCACCTTCCTGTTATTCCGGCAGATGAATGTATGGCTGCCGGTCGTTTATCCTATACTTACGCTGGCCGTCATTTACGGGTCTTCAACACTCTACCGGTATAACCTTGAAAGGCGTCAGAAGAGAGAACTAAGAAGTCTCTTCAGCCGTTATGTTTCTGAAGAAGTAGTACAAGAAGTGCTTGAACTGCGAGATGCCCAAATTTTGGGCGGAAAGCGGCAAGAGATCACGGTATTGTTCAGTGACATCCGTGGTTTTACGGCTCTTTCTCAAAAAATGGTGCCGGAAGCGGTTGTCAATCTACTGAATGAATACCTCACCGCCATGACTGCGGTTATTTTTCAAAATAAAGGCACTATCGATAAGTTTCTGGGAGACGGCATAATGGTGCTGTTCGGCGCTCCGGTAAATTTACCGGATGCACCGGTGCGGGCGTTAAATACCGCCATGCAAATGCAGCAAAAGATGCATGATTTGCGTTCCAGATGGTTGTACGGTGATCATCCCGCGTTAAATATGGGTATTGGTATACATACTGGAGAAGCTGTCATTGGAAATATCGGTTCTTCACAGCGTATGAACTATACCGCCATCGGCGACACAGTAAACATCGCTTCCCGGCTGCAGGAGTTAACTAAGACTCACGGCCATAATATCATAGTAAGCGAAGCTACGGTTCAACGTATTCAACAACCACCAGATATGAAACCCCTGGGACCGGTAATATTAAGGGGCAGAGATGAACAAATTAACATTTATGGTGTTGTTCTGCCGGATATGGAATAGAGCCAGGCAAATAACCTCAGCGTGCCGGCTTAAGCTAATGCAGTCCTGTTCTGCTTTAAAACACTCTGCTTATCTGAAGATGATTCTCATGCCTCTCTTAATATTGTCTTTAATGCTACCAGCCGCTTGCGCGTCACCGGAAAAGAAGACTGCCCCACTCGTGGCAGTAGTAGTTTCTGCCCATGAAGGCTTACAGGTTATGCGGTCGGGTAGGTATGAATGGGTTCCTCTGTATTCCCAGGCACCAATATATCAAGGTGACAAAATACAAACCAGCGGCATACAGCAGGCACTGCTCCAGTTTACCGACGGCAGTCAAATGAAGCTGAATGCCAATACTGTACTGGAAATGGGGGAAAATAAGGAAAATACCATTAAATTAGTTGTGGGCGAGATCTGGCGCAACATCGGGACAAATACCGCGGCGGCATCGTCTATCGATACCTTTGCCGGAACCATGGAAAGCCAGGGTGGTGAATTTGTAGTGGAAGCGGATGAACGGACCACTACTTTAATAGTAATAAATGGCCAGGCCACACTCCGTAATAATCAAGGTACGGTAAAAGTGAAATCGGGTGAGCAGTGTGTCACGGAGATGGCGATGACAGCTTCACCGGCAATTCACGCCGATATTACTGATAATGTAAATTGGATAAAAGACATCCGATTTAACGTCGAGGTATTACCGGAACCCCATTTTCAACCGGAGGAACTGGATGGTGCGACCAACAGATACCGCGAAATGGTTACGCAAAATCCGGAAAATGCCGAAGCTAATTTGAAAATGGGACAGGCTTTACTAGATAGGGGCGAGATCAACCAGGCTGAACCATACATACAGCAGGCAATGACCCTGCAACCCCAATCTATAGAGACAATTATTACCATGGCGGAGGTAAACTATTTCAAAGGCGACCTTTCCGGAGCGGAGCAACGATACCTGCAAACCATAGACAGGGGAGAGAACAATGCCGGCGCTTTTGTAGGGCTTGGCCGTGTATATCTGTGCCGGTATCAGTTTGAAGATTGTCTACAGGTTTTGGCAAAAGCGGCGGAAATAGATGAGAAAAATGTCCTGGCCGTGCACCTGACCGGCGTAACCTACTTTTTGGAGGGGAAATGGGAACTGGCAATCGACTCGTTTCAGAAAGCACTGCAAATAGACCCGCATTTTGTCAAAGCCTATTTGAATTTGGCGACGGTATATGAGGCTCTTGGAGAAACAGATTCCGCCGAACGGCAATTGCAGTACGTACTGGAAGAAGATCCGGAAAATCCCATTGCGCTTAATTTACAGGGCGTGTTATATGCGAAGAACGGCGAGTATCTCAAGGCAGTAACGATTTTAGAACAGGCCCGTAAACTAGCCAAAGCTCCCCAGGAAAAAGAAATGATATCTCAAAATCTGGGGGCCTGTTACGAAAATCTCGGTAAGCTCGATGAAGCTGCAGGCGCATACGAAGCGGCGGTTGCAGTTAATCCTGAAGATATACTCAGCCGCCATGCTCTGGGCATGATTTATCAGAAAACCGGTATGGTGCCTGAGGCTGTTATCGAACTGCAGGAGGCCATCAAACTGGGGCAAAATGCCGTATTTCTCCACATCGACCTGGCCAGGGTACTCTGGGGCCAACATCGGTTCAAAGAAGCAGAATGGCATGCTCTCGAAGCTGCTCGAATTGACCCTGATGATCCCTGGAGCCATGCTGTACTCAGTTGGATCAGTGAAGATCAGGGTTACGAATCTCAAGCCCAAACCTACCGTGACCTGGCTTATCAAAAACAATCGGCCAGGACACCAAAAACCGCTGCCGACTTCCGGGAAGCTGGATATTTGTACCAGTTCATTGGGAACCTCGAAGACGCAGATGTTAATTATAGTAAAGCAGTCAAACTGGGCCTTAATGAATTTGAGATGTACACCGAGATGGGTTGGATCTATATCGAGCAGCAGGACTGGCCGGCGGCAATCGAGGCTTTTAGCCATGCTTTAAAACTGCGTCCCGATGATTATTGGGCACGTAACGACCTGGCTTTAAGTTTGAGAAAAAATGGGCGTATTGAGGAATCGATTGACGAATACCAAAGAAGTATCGTCCTTAATCCGGATGACTACCGGGCACACTATAATCTCTGGGAAGTATATTATGACCAGGGAGAAATAACAGAAGCAGTTAAAGAGTTGGAGATCGCCGTTAATCTTCCGATGCCGCCCCGGATTGCTCCACTGTTATGGAAATCTCTCGGTATTGCCTATGAGCAAACCGGAAATACCGACAAAGCTTTTTCGGCCTATCAAAGAGCTGTGGACATAAATCCGGAGAATATTCTCAGTCATTACCTTTTGGCAAGTTTATACCAGGCTCAGGGAAAGATTGAGGCTGCTCTCAAAGAAGTAAGGATTGCCATATCATTGGCTGAAGCGGCTGATGATACGGTAAATCTGGGATTGGCCCACGGTTTACTGGCAGAGATTTATGAGTCTCAGAATGATTTCGAAAATGCTATTAAAGAAATGCAGCTGGCGATACAAAATACGGTGGACCCGGCAGAAAAAGCCTTTAACCTGTGGAAACTGGGAATATTCTTTACCAAATCCGAAAGGGATGATGAAGGAATAGCGTCTTTCAGTCAGGCAATTCTGCTTGATAATCTGAATCCCTATTACTATTATTCCCGGGGTTTAACTTATACCAGAAAAGGTTCTCTCAGCCTGGCATTGAGTGATTTTACAGATGCGAAGAGGTTGGCCGAAGCCAGTAGTAATCAGGAACTGATCCGCATGATCGACAGTGCAATCATGCAGTGTCAGTAATAACGGGTGACGAACTATAATAGTAAGCTGGAAACAATAAAAACGAGTTTTTCTCATCATAACTTTCAGGCTGATAAAAAAATCTCTTGACAGTTCGCCGGCAAACGGATAAATTGTCTGAGACTAAACAGTTTATAATATGTACAATAATCAAGACCGTTGATATCCCTGCGGGTGAAAAGAGAAGAAACGCCTGGCAGTATAGCCCGGTAAGCCTGGATCCGCATCCCGCAGGGACTGGGGAAATAGAAATACGAACTAACTAGCTTCCGGTTAGTGATGAAAGGAGAGTAGCGGAGATGGACTTTGAATACCACTATACAAAAGAACAGGAAGAGTTCCGTAAGGAAGTTCGAGCTTTCATTGAAGAAAACGCCCTAAAGGAACCAGTTTCGTTCGATACTGCGATGATGCATTCGCCGGAAATGCATTGGAAAAGCCGGGAGATCGCCCGTAAATTAGGGGCGAAAGGCTGGTATGCACCTAATTACCCGAAGAAATATGGGGGCGGCGGCCTGGACTTAGGCCGATGTGTAATACTGGCCGAGGAGTTCGCCAGGATATCACAACAAGGGCGCTGGATCGGGATGAGCCAGGTCTCGGGCATTCTAACCGGCGGTATTATGGCCCACGGTACCGAGGAACAAAAGCAGCGGTTTTTAGTTCCCCTGCTGAAGGGCGAAATCATCGGCTGGCAGTGTTTTACCGAGCCCGACGCCGGCAGCGATGAGGCCGCCATGAAGAGTACGGCAGTGCGTGACGGCGACGTTTTTGTGATCAACGGGGACAAGGTCTTCGTTGGGGAATCCCCGATCGGCTGTATGCCGGATTTCCTGTACTGGCCGGCGGTCACCGATCCCAAAGCCCCCCGTCACGAGAACCTGAGTGCTTTTTTCATCCCGCCCGACCTACCCGGCATCCATTATCAACCCCTGAATCTTTTCACTTCCGTCACTGGCCAGAAATGGGAAGTGATCTGTGAGGATGTACGGTGTCCCGCGGATTGCATGATTGGCGAACTCAACAAGGGATGGCTGGTAACCCAGGCAACCCTGGTCTTGGAGCACGGCGGCGGCGGTTCGCTGGCTCCCCGCAGCAAGTTTATCCTGGATTTGATCAACTACTGCAAGAAAACGATGCGCAACGGCCAGCCGATAAGCAGCGACCCCCTGGTCCAGGACCTCCTGGTCAAACTCTACATGGAATACCAGGTCAGCCGGCTCTGGGGGCTGCGCAACTTCGCTATGTCGGAACACCAGATACCGCGGATCCCCTATACCGGGACCCAGACCCTGCTTCATGAGAAACTCTTTGATCCCGAGTTGGGAAAAGCCCTGTTAGACCTGCTGGGGCCCCACGGCCTGGTACTCGACCCGGAACTGCAGTTATTACGGGGACAGGTAGAATACCACATCCGGCACGGCGACTGCACCCATCCCGGCGGCACCCCGGAGATCCAGAAGATATGGATGTCACGGGCTTTAGGCCTGGGGCGAAGCACCGAAAAGCGATAATAAAGTGAACTACAAGTGTTACTTTAAATAAAGGGGGATATTCCGGTGGATTTTTCTTTTACCGAGACCCAACAGATGTTAAAAAAATCGGCCCGGGATTTCCTGAAGAGGGAATGTCCGTGGACGTTGGTTAAAGAACTGGATGAAAGTGAGTCCGGATTCTCGAAGAAACTCTGGCGCCGGATTTCGGACATGGGTTGGCTGGGAATGACTTACCCCGAGGAATACGGCGGTGAAGGCAGCAGCCTCACTGATATGTCCTGCGTCTATGATGAGATGGGGCAGGTACTCTTGCCCGGCCCTTACCTTTCCTCGGCAATGATTTGCGGCAATATCATCCTTGAAGCGGGCACAGAAGAGCAGAAGCAGCAGTTGCTCCCGGACATTGGGCGGGGCGAAAAAATATCAGCCCTGGCCTTGACCGAACCTGATTACGGCTGGGGCCCGGAATGCATTCATCTGACAGCGGCGAAAAAGGAAGGCGACTATATCCTTAACGGGGTGAAGCGCTTCGTGCACGATGCCCAGATTTCCGACCAGATCATTTGCGTCGCCCGGACCCGGAAAAGCCGTAATCCCGCGCATGGAATAACGCTATTCCTGGTGGATGCGAAATCTGCCGGGCTCTCCTGCCGGAACATATCGGCTTTTAGCGGTGAGAAGTTGAATGAACTGACTTTCGATGCCGTGAAAGTACCGGCCGCCAACATCATCGGGGAAAAAGACCAGGGCTGGGCGGCATTATCGAAACCGCTGAATAAAGCCACGGTCGTCCTCTGTTCTTATATGGTAGGCGGCTGCCAGCATTTACTGGACATGACGGCGGAATATGCCCGCACGAGGGTCCAGTTCGGCCGTCCCATCGGTGCTTTCCAGTGGGTGCAGAGTTATATCATCGGGCAGGCTAACCATCTCGAAAAAGCCCGCTGGTTTACGTATGAGGCGTTGTGGAAAATGGACGTCAACAAGCCCCCGCAGGAACAGGATGAGGCCGTATCATTAGCTAAAGCAGCGGCCAGCGAAGCTTTCCACGAATGCGGCCATCTCAGCCACGAGGTCCATGCCGGCCTGGGGGTGGACAAGAAATATCCCCTGTATCTCTACAGTAAGAAGTCCAAAACCCTGTATTCCTACTTGGGAGATCCCCAATATCACCGTAAACGGGTAGCCAAAATACTGGGGATGTAAACCGGGATGATGCAGAATTTGACCTGACCCCCTTATACGGTAACAAAAGTCGTCTTTCGAAGACGGTTGAGTATTGCTATATTTGAATAATCGAATCTGTCCAGGGGTCAGGTCATTGGCTGATTAATGTCAACTAAAGTTATCGGTTTCTTTTGTGATTAAGCGGCCTTCGCTGATTTCCCAAACCACCATGCCAAATTGTTTTATAAATCTCCGGTCATGAGAAACGGCTAAAACCGGGCCCTGAAAACCATGTAAAGCTTTCTCAAACGATTCCAGCACATCCAGGCTGAGATAGTTGGTTGGTTCATCCAGTATGAGGACATTCGGCTCTTCCGCAATCAAACGGGCGACCTGCAGTTTTCTTATCTGTCCGAGGCTCAATTGCCCCAGTTGCTTTTTTAGATCATCGTATTCAAACAATCCGCAGGTCACCAGGTCAAAAACAAAATCTTCATCATATCCCGTCAAGCCGTGACGGAAACAATCGAATACCCTTTGTTCAGTATTTTCTATTTCAGGTTCTTGCGGTAAAAAACCGATCCTGGCACCCGGCGCATAAGCAACCGTACCTTTATCGGCCGATTCCCTGCCAGTGATAATTTTTAACAGCGTAGATTTCCCGGAACCGTTTGACCCGGTAATTACAACCCTCGCATCATGCCTTAAAACAAAACCCACTTCATCCAGGACTAACTTGGTACCATAACTTTTAACGGCACGAGTCACCGATACAACTTCAGCAGACCTGATCGATCTCAATTTATCCGGCGGCTGGAATATCAGTGATTTAGGAGGCTTTGGTACCGGATTATTTTCGATGCGTTGTAACCGTTCTTCAGCATTGCGGACGGTACGGGAGGTTGATTGTTGAACTCTATGTTCTTTAAAGTAAGGGACATATTTATCATTATCCCGGGCCGGCTTACGCCGGTGGATAACAGACTGCTTCATTGACTTGATCGTCTTTCGTAATTCACTGATTTCCTGCTGTTGTTCTTGATATGCTGCTTCCCATTTCGCTCTTTCCCCTTGCTTTACTGTCATATAGAAGTCGTAATTACCGGAATACCGTCGTAACCGGTGGGTATGATCATCGATTTCGAAGATGGAATTGACAACGTTGTTCAGGAATTGCCGGTCGTGGGAAGTAATGAGCATCGCCCCTTTAAAATCAGCCAGATAGCGTTCCAGCCATGTGAGAATCGGAAAATCCAGGTTGTTGCTCGGTTCATCCAGCAGGAGCAGGTTGGGAGATGAAAGAAGAGCAACTGCCAGGCTGAGGCGCGTCTTTTCACCCCCGGA
>CAZSHH010000007.1:0-9291 GCA_964606525.1 uncultured Dehalococcoidales bacterium | reverse complement strand
CTAAACCTTGAAATGTTGCGTCAATCAGGTTATTGACTTCGTATCCGCCGAGCAAGGCATACCGGTCGAGTAGCCGGCTGTATTCGGTCAGGATTTCGGTGGTACGGTCGTCAGGTGGCAAAACCATGATTTTTTCAAGCTTTTTTAGGTGAGTCTCGATTTCCCTGATTTCTTCGACGGCTTTTACGAGTAGAGCATTAAGAGTCTCCTTACCAGCATTACCGATAGATTGGGGAAGATAGCCGGTGCGTACTGATGAAGAACAGGTTATTCGTCCTGAATCGACGGATTCAATGCCCATGAGTATTTTAAGCAGAGTTGATTTGCCGGACCCGTTGGCACCGATCAAGCCAATCCGGTCACCTGCATTGATGGCAAAGGACACATCAACCAGAACAGTATTATTGCCATATGTTTTGAATAAATTATTAACGGTAAGCATACCAGGCACCTCCGAAATGAAAATACAAGAGAAAAACAGTAAGTAGGTCGAGACGAGATGCCCGGTTGAGACGGCAGCAAACCTGAAGCGGTTTGAAATGAAATAACTAAAAAGAGAAGCAAAATTACGACGAAATCATGCCAGCGATGCTGCAGGAACCTTCTCAACGAATTCTACGAATTCGAAGGATCAAATCTCTATCCCGGCCAGCATGATCAGTACTACATGTCGAAATCATTCTAACATGGTGAGATTAGCTAATACAAGCTAAAAATCCGACAGGGAGATCAAGCCTGTGGAAAGTGGAGAATCAGGAATTTTTTCTAAATAGGCGGCTAATATTAACCGGACGCTTATATACTATTGACATGTTCTTTGCCGAAGCATACAATAACGGCACCATGGAAAATGAATTGAAGTCGCTGGAATTCAAAATAGTACTTGATACTACCTTCAAGGCTACGGCCGGCATGCCGCCTGGATGGGCTTGGCGTTGCTCCGGTTGGGAGGTTACCTAGAACCGGAAAAAGACTCAGAGAACGACTGTCAAGCCCCGAAGACCTCCTTCGGGGCTTTTTAATTATTAAAGTAGGAGGCTATTGATGAAATTTGATATTGAATTAGTGGACAAAATCGGGTCGATGGCATTGATCCGCGAAACCGAACATGATATCGATTACAATGTTTTCAGCCGCCTTGGTAGTGAACTGCATCCGGGCATGATTTGGGTCAGTTCCGGAGCAGTGGAAATAGGCCGCCTGGATTATTTCAAACGGACCGGCCGGGAATTGGACGGCGCTAAAGGCGCGGTCATGACCGATTACGCCGCCCAGGGACAAGCCATTCTCATGGAGGAATACCGGCGCTATATCCCCTCGCGATACCCGGTCCGGCAGCTTCTCGTGGAGCATACCCATTTCAATGATGCGGAAAAAAGGGAACATATTTATCAATTCCTGATGCGATGCGTTCGGCAGGAGGCCATCCCGATAGTCAATTACAATGATACCGTCAGTTTCGAGGAAAATCGCCGTTGGGAACTGGCGCAACTGCGCAGCAAGGGGCATAAAAATGTGGTGGAATGTATCGACAACGACGAAACGGCAGCGGCAATTACCGCGTTAGTCCATCCCCGGTACTTGCTGATTTTTACAGCGGCCGTTGGGATTTACCGGGTACCGAACGAACCGTCCACACTGGTGGAACGAGTGGAGGGTAAGAATGCAGAAGAAGTTATAACGGCGATTGATGAATTACAAAACCATTGTCTGGGAGCCAGCCGTCCTGGTGCCGGTGGAGCAAAAACAAAGCTGGAATATATCAAAGAACCGATTCGCCAGGGTACCACGGTGATGATTGCCAGTTCAAAATATCGGATCTCCGATGTCATATCCGGGAACTGTCCCCGGACGATCTTTCAAATCAGGTAATAAAAACAGACAGGAAAAGCGGATATCATGAAAAGAGATAGAAGTTTGGTTTTTTAGTAAATGGAACATATAATCAGCGAGACATCTATTTACCCAAAAAGGCAAGGTTATGAATCTTGAACAGAAAATGTTGGTGGCAGTCGAAGAAGCGCGGCGGTCTTTAGCTAACGGGGAATTCCCGGTAGGAGCGGTGATATTTGAGGGAGACGAGATAATCAGTCAGGCACATTCATCGGGAGAATCAACTTTAGAATTCCTGCAACACGCGGAGATGGCTGCCTTACTCAAAACTGATAAGAAGCATTTTCCACCATCGATCCGTAAAAGGATGCAGTTATTCACCACGCTGGAACCCTGTATGATGTGCCTTGGCGCGGCGATGTCTTTTTATATCGGTGAAATCTATTATGCCCTGGAGTCGCCCATCGATGGGGCGGTGAGTTTTGCTACCCGGTTCTGGGAAAATAAACGGACAGAAATCCCGGAATATGTTTTACCGAAGATTTCCGGCGGCCTGTTAAGAAATGAAGGCAAAGTTATATTACGTGAATATATGAATTTAGTGCCAAATGGACCGTTGGTGGAATTTTCGAAGACATTAATTAGACTATGATTGTATATTCACAATTTCAACTGCGGTAGGAGAGTCATGCCATACGCTGACAACCATGGGATCCATATTTATTATGAGGTGGAGGGCAAGGGGGACCTTCCGCTAATGCTGGCCCATGGGGGAACCGGTAGCATGAACGATTGGCGAAAAACCGGCTATACGGCGGCTTTATGCGACGAGTTCAAGTTAATCCTGCTCGATGCCAGGGGACACGGAAAGAGCGACCGGCCATATGAGGCCTCAATAAGCACCATGGCTGACGATGTGATATCGGTAATGGATGCAGCGGGCCTGGTAAAAGCACATTACTGGGGCTACTCAATGGGGTCGGCGGTCGGCTTAGATTTGGCAATCCATCATGGAAAAAGATTTAACTGCTTCATTTTCGGCGGCATCTCGCCATATCAATGGCCGGAGAAAGTAGTTCGCCCGTTAAGAGAAGCACTTGAAGCTTTCCAGCTACGCCTGATAGACCCGGTAGCGTATTTAAAAATCAGCGAGGAATTCTTTAAAAGGCCGCTGACACCGGAAGACCGACGTCAATTACTATCCCATGATGTGAGAGCAGACATTGGTATTTTATCGGCCCTGGTAAAACGCGAACCGTTGACTAATCAAGAGCTGGCTAATATCGCCGCCCCCTGTCTTTTTTACTGTGGTGAAGAAGATCCATTTTACGAAGATGCCAGGGAAGGTATCAAACATATGCCAAATGCCAGGTTGGTTTCCTTTCCTGGAATGAACCATGGAAATATAAAAGCAGAAGTGGTATTACCGCCGGCAAAGCAATTCATGATCGAATTGTTGAAAAAGTGAAGTAGTATGGATAGTTGGAAGTCCGAGCCCGGTGAACAAGTCGACACGAAGGTAATTGATAATTACATTAGTGCAAAAATAAGTTCTTTTAAGATTCCGGGACTAGCATTATCGGTCGTTCATAATGACCATATCGTTTATCTGAAAGGCTACGGCAAAGCTGATAACCGGGGTAAGCCGGTGACACCGCAGACTCCATTTAACATAGCTTCAGTTTATAAATCATTTGTCGGCCTGGGTATCAGCCAGTTGATCGACATCGGGAAAATCGATATCGATGCGCCGGTAATAACATATTTACCGTGGTTTAAACTCGCTGATCCGAAAGCTGCCGGGAAAATTACTATCAAGCATCTCTTATCACATACCAGCGGCCTATCAACACGATCCGGTATTGTAGTTTTATATACTAACCCCGTTTCCCTGGAACAACTTGTCAGGCGTTTGGCAAAAACACGGATATCACAACCGGTAGGAGCCACCTACCAATACAGCAACTTAAATTACCTGATACTGGCAGAAGTAATTGAAACAGTGAGCAGCATATCTTATGGGCAATACATAGAAACCAATATCTTTCGGCCCCTGGAGATGCAACATAGTTATACGTCTCAAGCTAAAGCCAAAAAGAACGGTTTAGCGACCGGGTATACCGCGGTGTTCGGATTATTGATACCATTCTATTTAACGGAAAATAAAGCTTTCATACATTTGTTAATATCTGCTGAGGACATGGCACACTACATGATTGCGCAATTAAACGGCGGTACTTATGGCGGCAAGTCAATTATTTCCAGCCAGGGAATGACCCGGACGCACACTCCCCTCTTTTCCGCGGGATTATATGATTATGGTATGGGGTGGGCGATAAACGATTCCGATATAGCCCATAATGGAGCGATGCAAAACTTCCGCGCTGACGTTTTTATGAGAAACGGAAAAAACGGAGACCGGTGGGGAGTTGCGGTACTCATAAATTCAATGGACCTGATAACCCCCGGTCTTAATGTGAGAGAAGTATCATATGGTAATCTTGCCTGCGATATAGTCCAATTACTGCATGGGCAGAGACCGTCGAACAACTATTCCCCGCCTGAAATAACTTTTTCAAATATCGTAAAAGTACCAGTGATTTTGCTGCTTTATTTGTTGGCGGGAATATCGTTTCTAACATCAGCATTCAGAAAAACACTCAGACTGAAATAGTATCAACGCTAATTCCATTATCGTTGCAGGCCGGTGCCATAAAATTATCGGTTATCCAGCCTGCTTCTGTCCGGATACAACAAATTGGTCCTTATCTGATGCCGGAATGTTTATGTCCTGACAATGGCAGGATATTCCTGCCTTTGGGTAAATGATCATTTATTAGTTTACCGAAGAAAGGCCAGGAAATTACTTGGCAAAGTTGACCACCGCATCAAGCAATATCTTGGTAGTAAACGGTTTGGTGATGTAGCCGCTGGAACCAAGACTGCCCGCTAATTTTTGATTTAATTCATGGCCGATAGCAGTCACCATCACAACCGGTATAGTATTGGTCTCCGGTTCATTTTTAATAGCTTCAAGCGCTGAATAGCCATCCATTTTAGGCATAAAAAGATCCATGAATATCAGGTCTGGTTTTTCACCTAATGCTTTACTCACGCCTTCGGCTCCATCACAGGCCGTCACGACCTTGTGGTTATTTGCCGTTAAGGTATCCGTAATGATACGGCGAATCTGCACGTCATCATCTACAACAAGAACTTTAGCCATTGCATATCCCCCCTTTTATTTCTAGAACATTACTCGTATCGGACTTTGAGATCCATCTTTCAATCTCTTTTATCAAATCCTTAATGTTGACTGGTTTAGTAATGAAGCTATCACACCCCGCCTGGATGGCTCGGGTTTCGTCTTCCTTCATCGCAAATGCCGTTACCGCAATTATTGGCACCTGCCTGGTTTTGTGATTTTCTTTAATGATTTTTGTTGCATCCAGTCCGCTGATTCCCGGCAAACCAATATCCATTAAAATCAGGTCCGGTATTTCCTTTAGTGTGAAATCGATCGCTTCTAGTCCATTTTTTGCCAGTAATATCCGGTATCCCAGATTATTCAGTAAATCGCTGAATAATTTCTGATTGGCCGGCTCATCCTCGACAATCATTATAGTTTTCTGCATGCCTATCACCTCAAAACAACTACCGGAGTTGTTTCTTGATCCTTATTGCCTTCGTTTATTCGTTTGACCGGGATTGTGAACGTAAATTTGCTTCCACAATTTTCACCACGGCTTTCCATCCATATCCTGCCGCCATGCAGTTCGATAATACGTTTCGTTATCGCCAAACCAAGTCCCGTGCCGGGCGTTTTATCCACCGCTCCGGATTTCACCTGGAAAAACTCCTGAAATAGTTTCTTCTGGTTTTCCGGAGAAATTCCTATTCCGGTATCGGTTACACTCATCACCAAGTTTTCTCCTTCCAACGCGGAATTGATCGATATCATTCCTCCATCCTGGGTGAATTTCACTGCATTCGATAACAGGTTGAACATAACCTGTTTTAGTTTTCGCATGTCGGCACCGATGACCAGCCCATTAACATTATCTTTGGCATCATTTTGGATTTCGATGCCGTGTTTCGCTGCTTTTTCTTTAATCATTATCAGGCTTCGGTCCTGGAGTTCTTTGACATTTACTGCGGATATTTCCAGTTCCATCTTACCTGCCTGTACTTTTGCCAGATCAAGTACATCATTTATTAAGTCAAGCAGATGATTACTGCTAATAAGGATATCTTTCACATATTCCGATTGCTTTTCATTCAGTTCGCCGAAATATCTTTCGTCAAGAAGTTGGGAAAAACCGATAATCGCAGTGAGGGGGGTCCTTAGTTCATGCGACATCGAGGCCAAAAAATCTGATTTTGCTTTGCTCGCCGCATCTGCCGCCTGGACTGCTTTTTGCAGTTCCTGCGTTCTCTCTGTTACCTTTTCTTCAAGTTCCAGGTTGAATGTACGTAAGCGGTTGTTGAGTTCCGTCAGCTCTTCTTCAGCCCTTTTCCGGCCGATGGCATTACCGATAATATCTGTGCACATATTGAGTATACCGATATCGCTGTCATTCCATTCTCCGGACCTGTCGACATTATCTAAACCGACAAAGCCGACTAATGTGCTGCCCACATGTAAAGGTAAGACCAGTATCGACTTCACATTATGAGTCAACAGGCTCTCTTTTTCCCTACTCCCTTCCGGAGGTATCGTATTTGCATCTGCCACATTAATTATCTGGCCTTTTTTTAGTTTACTTAACCACCAGGGAAATAATTCACATGACAGGCCCTGGCATGTTTCTATGTGCGGCTCCACTCCTTCGGCACACCATTCATTGGTATTATCCATAGCCGTTATTTCACTATTAAAAAGGAAAACGTAGGCACGGCTGGCTTTGGTTAACAAGCCCATATCTGCCAGCGACCGGTTAATTGCGGAGTTTATTTTGAAATCACCAACGAAACGGGAAGATACTTTAGAGATGACGGTTTCAATTTCCAACCTTCGTTTGATCATTTCCGTCACCCGGTCTCGTTCGGTTAATTCCGCTTCAAGCCGGACTCGTTCCCGGGTATCAAGTTCTGCATTTCTTTGTTCCGTTTCGTCGTGTAAGAAAACCAGGTGACCGGATATGCGGCCGTTAGAGTAAATAGGGGAAAATGACAGGCAATAATACCGCAGGTTTTTTCCTTGACCTATACCGATAATGGCACGGTCATTTGGTGAACTGGTATCAGGTTCGATACGAGCGGTAAGCCCGGGCATTACTTGGCGATAGGGCATGCCGATGATGTCAGGGCGTTTTCGCCCAATTATTTTCTCAGCAGAAGGATTTACCTCCATGATACGATTGTTTTTATCCAGGACAATTGCCGCATCTTGAAAGCTTCTGAATATTGTCTCATAGGCAATAGGGATGATTTTAAGTATGTGTAATCTGGAAAGGCCCCAATACAACACAATGCCGGATATAGCGAATGCTAGTGGCGTAGGGTTAAGTTTTGAAAACGGGCCCAGGCCTGAGACAAATAAAATATTAGCGATCCACGGGGCGAAAGATGCCAACAGCATCGTTATTATTTGTGACCGGTATATGCCGCTTGATTTGAGAAATGCTCGCAGAAGGAGATAATTCGAAGTAAAGATGATTATGTAGGCATATACTGCATAGAACCAAAACAATACATTGTGCGTAACAGCATCGACCGGAGGGGTTGCGGTTGTATCCAGCCCGATATTGCCCCACCATAAGTGGTGGAAATCGTTCGTCCAAACGATCACTAAGGCCATCGACGGTATTACAGATAATAAGAGCAAATTCCGGCGTGTTATCCACCTCTCCTGGTGAGTATACTGCAAGGTAAAGAGTAACCACGCAGTGGGGACAACGGTAATGCCCAGGTAAGCCATTTTCATCCAAAGGGTTTTTTCAGATAAACCGGGAGAGTAATGTTCAACGACGATTGACAATGACCACCAGGCCAAAGCAGACATCAGTACTATTAGACTAATAGCAAGAGGTTTTGTTCGATATGACCAGCTTCGGACAATGATGATAATCGATATGAGAAAGGCAATGGAGGGGAGAATGATATTGGGATTACTTAATGTCTGCAATGTTATTCTTCTCTATGCACAATAACGAACGATAGCAGCGTATTCCATAAACATGTTGGTTAATACATTTTTTTAATGAACCACCCATCAATCGTCGCTTTATTTGCACCAAAGACGATATTGTTTATAAGTGTATACTTTTATATTTACTCATTTTCTTAACATATGTATATAGCTATTTGGTTCAATATACTGATACAAATGTTGAAAAATGGTGAAAGATAACCGGTTCAAACATAGGAAATTTGAACACCGCCCTTTCAGGGAGACATATATATTGCGTGCACTGCCTGTCCCGCATTTATCGGGCAGTGTGTCGAATGTATGAGTAAAGATGGGTTGCCTCGTGTCACTGCACAGCCGCTACTTCCCACAGCGGTACAAAGGGAAGGGCAGATATCCTGGTTAAGCCAGGGGCTGATATTCGGAGATTTTTCCCGGAGAAACTTATAGCTGGAGGATATTGACGTCGATCTTGCCGTCGTTGATGTTCAGGATACCCACCGTTCCCAACCCCTGCTTGTAATGGAGGAAGGTGGGGCTGCCCGGACTCACCAGTAAAATGCCTTCATAACTTTCGACGATAGTCTTATGTTGATGTCCGAAAACGACGAGTTCAGGGACTGTCATATCTTTAAATTCATAAGCACGCCGATGCAGCGGCGGCGGGGGACTGAATATTTTCGGCCGCTCGTGGATAAGCCAAACGCAGTGGCCTTCAATATCCAGGACGTGTTTTTCCTTTACCCGTTCGTCGGCAATGGTGGTTCCGTAATCGTCATCTCCGCGGGCAGCGATTACCGGGGCGATCTGAGCCAAGTCATCCAGGACGCCGCGATAATAGATATCACCACCGTGCATAATGAGGTCGACACCCTTAAAGGCCGCTTTTAGCTCGGCCATCGGCAAAGCTTTAGCCGCGTCCGGGATATGAGTATCCGAGAGTAAACCGATGCGCATATTTAACTATCCTCAATAGGGAGGTAGAATCACTTGCCCCTTAGCATGACTTTAACGAACCGGATTTTGTTTGTCAAGAAAAGCCTCGGAAGCTGATTTTCAGGAAAAGGTAAAACAGGGCAACCAACCATCCTGTTATGCTAGAATAATCGGGCAGGGGGAAGAATGATTCCCGTTAGATTATCACTAATTAACTTCATGCCTTATAAAGCGGGGGTTGCTCCGATCGATTTTTCCGGGATGCATGTCGCCAGCATCTGCGGCGATAACGGATCGGGGAAGTCTTCACTGATCGATGCCATGACCTGGGCATTGTGGGGTAAATCCCGGGCACGGACGGATGACGAACTGATCCACCAGGGCGAAAACAG
>CAZSHH010000006.1:36252-60880 GCA_964606525.1 uncultured Dehalococcoidales bacterium | reverse complement strand
AAGAAATCAACCAGATCAACGGCGCTAAAACTTTGCCTACACGGGAAAAACGCATCAACGCCTTAATCGAAAAGCTTTTGAAGTAGCTGGTCAGTACATCATTTCGAGGTTTGCTTGACAGTAAGTCCAAGATTGACTTTTTTCTTTCTATACCGTTATCATCAGGAATGTCTCCCATGAGGGTGATTTCCGGCACCGCCAAAGGCTGTCATATCAAGGCTCCCGGACGCCCCACCCGCCCGGCTACCGACCTGGTGCGTGGGGCGATTTTTTCTATCCTGGAAAATATGGCTGACGACTGGGATAACGTGCTCGACCTTTTTTCCGGCAGCGGGGCCATGGGGATTGAGGCACTTAGCCGTGGCGCCGGGTCCGTCGATTTCGTTGAGCGGGAGCCGAAATGTTGTGCTATAATCAAAGAAAATCTGGAAAAGACCAAGCTGGCCAATGGTGCCCGTATACATTGCACCACCGTTGCCAGGGCGATCTCTTCCCTCGGTAAGGAGTACGGCATCGTCATTATGGATCCACCCTACGCCGACCCCGCGATCGGCGATACGGTAGCGCAGTTGGCCGGGTCGGGCCTGGTGGGAAAGGATACCGTCGTCATCGTGACGCATTCCTCCCGGCGCCCCCTGCAAAGCGGTTATGGCAGGCTGCACATGATAAAAGAACACCGTCACGGTGATAGTACAATCGCAATTTACCGTAAGGAGAATGGGGTATGACCATCGCAATATACCCGGGTAGCTTTGATCCCATCACCAACGGCCATCTGGACATCGCCACCAGGGCCTCGAAACTGTTCGAAAAAGTCATCATCGGAGTTTATGATACCCCGGCTAAGAACCTCATGTTCAATACCCAGGAACGAGTAGAACTGGTCACCCAGTCCATCGCCCACCTGCCGAACGTCGAGGTACGTACCTTCATCGGTCTTACCGTGGACTTCGCCCGGAAAATGGAAGCCCGGGCTATCGTACGCGGCCTGCGGGCATTGACCGACTTCGAAAACGAATTCCAGATGGCGATCATGAACAAGAAACTGGCTCCTGACTGTGAGGTGGTCTGCCTCATGAGCAGCCTCAAATTCCAGTTCCTCAGCGCTTCTCTGCTCAAAGAGGTGGCCAACCTGGGCGGCGACATTGACGACCTCGTCCCCAAACCTGTATTAGAAGCCCTGCGTAAAAGGCTTATCCTAAGGTCTACTTCTTTAAAAAAATTTTAGGAGGATATCAAGTTGGCCTATAAAATAACCGAAGACTGCATCAGCTGTGGCGCCTGTGAATCCGAATGCCCCAACCAGGCGATCAAAGAAGGCGACACCACCTACGTCATCGACCCTGACCGCTGTACCGAGTGTGTTGGCGCCCATGCTTCCCCCCGCTGCGCCGAAGTTTGCCCGGTGGAAGCCCCCAAGCCGGATCCCGACCGCAAGGAAAATCGCGATGCTCTCCTCGCCCGGTGGAAAAAACTCCATCCCGGCGAGACCCCCAAATAACACCCGATCCCAGCCAATTGAGAAAGGTCGAGGTATAAGTGCCTCGACCTTTCTTTTTTCCCCGGTGTCAGCCTTACGTACCAACGAAGATGGAGGAACCGGATGTCACCTTCACTTAATCCTCTCCCGTCGAGGGAGAGGAAAAAATTAAGAATCTCCATCTTGGGAAAGAAAAGGATCCGTATCCTGTCGAGGGCGAGGGATAGTTTATATCGATAAGGCTAGCCTCCAAGTAGCAATTTTCTCTCCCCACCGCGGGAGAGACGGAAGTGAGGGGGCTCATTATCCGTAATGCAGGGCATCGATGGGATTCAGTCTGGCCGCTCTCATCGCCGGGTATATGCCCGAGACCAGGCCGATGAACAGCGAGACCGACACCGCCAGGATAATGATATCCGGCGAGACCACGGACATGATCCTTATACCGGAGAATTCCACCTGGGATATTAAAACTCCCAGCAGCCATCCCCCCAGTATCCCGATAGCGCCTCCCACCAGGCTTAACATGGATGCCTCGATGAGGAACTGGAACAGGATATCGCGCCGCTTGGCTCCTACGGCTTTACGGATGCCGATCTCCCGGGTACGCTCGGTAACTGAGACCAGCATGATGTTCATGATGCCGATGCCCCCTACCAGCAGCGAGATGCCGGCGATGGAACTCAGGAAGATGGTAAAAATACCGGTGATCTGGCTGAAGATATCCAGCACTTGCTGCTGGTTGACTACGGCGAAATCCGGCTTCTCGTCACCCGTGATGCGGTGGCGCCGCCGCAGGATGGCATCAATATCGTCGGAAACCTGGTCGATGTCTTCCGCCCTGGCAACCTTGACCGAGATGGATTGTACCGCGTCTTCACCGCCGGGTGTCTTGCTGGTGAACAGCTTGGTCTGGGCGGTGGTGATGGGAACAACGACGACATTATCCATACTCATGCCCATCATCGCTCCACCTTTGGCTTCCAGGACGCCAATGACGGTAAACCGCAGCCCCTTGATCTTGACCCGCTCTCCGATGGGATTGCGCGCCGCGAACAGGTCTTTGGCCGCCTGGTTGCCCAATACAGCCACCAGGTCACGGGAAACGACATGCCGTTCCGTGATGAAATGCCCGGACAACAGGTTATAGGCAAACGCCTGCTGGTATTCGGGTGTTCCAGCTTCCATGATTGCATTGATGCTGTCTCCGCCGTAGGTAACCTCGATGAAGTTCTCGTTCACCGGGGCAACAAAAGCCACCCCGGGTATGCGTTCGATTGCCGCAGCATCCTCCAGGGTCAGCGACTCGGTCGACGAGGACATCATACCGGCCATCCCGCTTGTATCTGGCGAACGCGGCATCACATAGAGGATGTTGGTACCCAGTTGTTCGAAGGTGGAGGCGACCGTCGCTTCCGCCCCCCGCCCCAGCGACATCAGGGAGATGACCGCCCCGACACCGATGATGATGCCCAGCATGGTCAGAATCGAACGCAGCTTATTGGCCTGTAAAGACCGCATCGCAATGATGAAAGACTCGACCAGTTTCATGCACCGTCGGTCCTTTCATCACTGATGACCAACCCGTCCCGCAGACGGATGATGCGCCGGGTTTTCGCAGCAATATCCATTTCGTGAGTAACCAGGATGATGGTGATGCCTTCCTCATTCAACTGCCTGAAGATATTGACAATGCCCTCGGCAGAAACGGTATCCAGGTTCCCGGTAGGTTCATCAGCTAGTATCAGCGAAGGATTGTTGATCAATGCTCGGGCGATGGCGACCCGCTGCTGCTCACCGCCCGACAGCTCCGTGGGTTTATGTCCGGCCCGCATTTCCAGTCCTACTTTTTGCAGGGCTTCCAACGCCCGCCGTTTCTTTTGCACCGTACCCCGGTAAACCAGGGGGAGTTCGACATTGGAGATCGCCGTGGAACGGCGCAGCAGATTAAAGTCCTGGAAAACGAAACCGAGTTTACGGTTGCGGAACTCCGCCAGTCTGTTGTCATTGAACCGGGAGATGTCTTCGCCTTCGAAGAAGTACCGCCCCGAAGTAGGTTTATCGAGACACCCCAGGATGTTCATTAACGTGGACTTGCCCGAGCCGGAAGCGCCGATAATCGACATCATTTCACCCCGGGCAACGGTCAGGCTTACCCCGCGTAAGGCCTGTACCGTCACTTTCCCCAGACTGTAAGTCTTGGTTACATTCTCCAGCTGGATAACGGCCCCTTCCGCCATTAGAAAAAGCCGCCTATCGATTGACTCGCCCGGGGCACCACGACCGTCTCGCCTTCCTGTAAGCCTCCGGTGATCTCTGTCTGCAGGCCGTCGCTGATACCTGTGGTGACGGTTTGCACCCGGTCGGTGTCACCAGCACGGACGGTAACCACGGTCGCCCCGGCATCATTCTTGCTCAGCGCCCGGTCGGGCACCAGCAGCACGTTTTCGCGCGTGGCAATGATAATATCGGCCGAGGCGCTCATGCCCACTTTCAGCCCCTGTCCTTCGGAAACATCAAAAGTGATGCGGGTATCATAAACGATAACGCCGGCCTGGGCTGACGGCAGGTCGCTGATCGAAGCCACTGTTCCCTCCAGTTCCAGGTTGGGCAGGGCGTCCAACTCTATATTGACCGCCTGGCCGGGTTTAACATCAACGACATCGATCTCATCAACCTGTATCTCAAACTGCATCGTAGCCGGATCCATGATGACGGCGGCGGGAGTTGCGGGGGAAACCATGTCTCCTTCCTTAACATATAATTGGGCCATGATGCCGTCGAACGGTGCTGTCAGGTTGATCTCTCCGAGTTGACGGTTGGCCTCGGCGAGTGACTTTTCTGCCAATCCCAGTGATTGCTGCGCCAACGCCAGAGACTGTTGTGCCGCTTCTACCTGGGCTTTTGCCAGTTCGAGCTGGTCTTTATTCAAACTGGTAGAATAGATCCGGTGTTGTTCTTCCGCCTGTTTCCTGTTAAATTCGGCGCTCTGGACAGCTACTTCGGCCTGGGTAACACCAACCTGGGCTTGGGTAACTGCTACTTCTGCCTGAGACACATTAAGGATGAAGGCATTATCCACCAGTGAAGCCAGGAGATCCCCCTGGTTGACTGTTTGCCCTTCTTTTACTTCGACTGTACGAATTTGTCCGGAAGTACTGAAGGCCAGCGTCCGGTTCTTCACGGCCTCCAGGTTGCCGCTGCCGTTGACTATCGTGGCCAGATTACCGCGTACAACTTTCACCAACTGTACCGTACTGTCATTCCGGTTCCCCAACGAACCGCATGATATCAGGCCGGTAGAGAGAATACACAATAAGGTTGTGACTAAAAACCAGCGAGCTTTCAATCATCCTCCTCCTGGTCAAGACACTCAATCTTTAACTATAAACCCGAAAGTCCAAAGGTGCAATATTCAGGCTGGTACTACTGCTTTTTCGCCGGCTTCAGGAACATAAAGCAGACTGTCCCGAACAGGGCTGTCACTGACCACAGGAGAAACGGCCATACGGCATTAGTTTCGGCCAGCCTGCCGCCCGCCAGCGGCATCAGGAAACCGCCGATATTAGCCATGCCCCCGATAAGCCCCAGTGCAGTACCCGCCGAAGCCGCACCGATTTCCTTGATAAGGACTGCTCTTGAGACGATCAGGGTGCCGATACCCTGGGTTAGGCAGCCGGCGAGGGGTATCAGGACCCAGAACAGCGCCTGGTTAGCCGCCGCAAATAGGGCGATGACTGCCGCTGTTATTACCGAACTGACGATGATGACCGCTTTCGTCCCGCCGATCTTTTCCGCCAGGGCCGGTACCCCGATGGCACCGACAATGCTCGCTACAAAAAGGGTGGAGGACATGGTATCGCCGACATTCTTTGCTAATCCGATCTTTTCCAGGTAGGTCGGCAGGTATCCATTCAAGGAAATGAAAGCCCCCACCACCCCAAGGTTGCCGATTGATAACAACCATGCCTCCTTAACCCGGAAAACCGTCTTGAGTGATTGTCCGAAGGAAGGCCGCCCTACCAATATCGGGGTGATACCGGGCTGGCGGGGAGGACGGACGCCCCGCATTGCCAGCAGCCAGACGATGCCGACCAGGACACAGAGTCCGCTGTACACATAAAGGACATTACGCCAGGTGCCGACCAGTGGCATCACTACCGTGGCACTGAAAGCCGTGGTCAGGACACCGCCGATAGCAAAACCGGAAATGGTGATTCCGGTAGCAATGCCGACCAGGTGACGCGGGAAAAAGACCCCGGGGATGCGCTGCAGGTTGGGAAATACCAGCGATACACTGGCGCCGGTAAGGAACATGGTAACGGTTAACATGGGCAGGCCGGTGGCTAATCCGCGTAGCGCATTAGCCGCGGCGACTACAAAACAACCGATACCGATGGCTTTCGCAAAACCAAGGCGGTCGCCGATCAAGCCGCCGGGCAGTGCCGAGATGGCACAACCTACCGGCAGCATACTCCATAACAGGCCAATCTGTGCCAGTGATAGATTCATATCGGCCGAAGCCGCAGTGAATAATACCGGCATCACCGTCCAGGGGATGCCTACGGCGATCAAGTGTACTAAGACCGCCAGTACCAGGACCAGCCACTTATTAAGCGTGCGTCCTTTGCTGTCTAATCCCCCGTTAAGCTCCGGGGTCAGGGTTGCGCTGGTATTCGTAAGTATCCTCCATTCGATTCATGTGGCAATATAAGTCCATTGCCTGCCTTCGTTTTTGAGTTTGTATGTGATGTCTGGGATCGTTATATGGCTAACAGGACGACAGCTTACCAGGTACTAAATTGCTCATTCTCGAGTATTCTTAATACATCGGCATCAGGCACATCATGCCAGTGCCGGTAATAATCAGCCACCGTAAAGTGGGATGCCGCGCTCTCCGCCAGAGAGACTACCCGGGCTGATTGCTGCACCTTTTCCATAGCCGCGGCAGAGGCCACGGGCACGGCCACCACGACTTCTTTTGCCCGGCGCCGCTTAACCGAATCGATGGCCGCGAGCATGGTATAACCTGATGCCAGCCCATCATCGACGATCAAGACTGTTTTACCCCGCGCCATCAACAACGGCCGATTCTTACGGTAAAGCATGCTGCGCTGCCTCACCTGGGCCGTAACCAGGGCAACCTGCTCGTTAATCTGTGCTGTGGTCACCTTTTCCCGCTGCACCAGTGCTTCATTCAGGATATAAGTTCCATCATCAGCTACAGCACCAAAGCCGGATTCGGGCTGCAGCGGCAGCGGCAGCTTCCGTACAATGACCACATCCAGGGCCGCTCTGATCGACCGGGCGATTTCCGCGGCCAGGTGCATACCGCCGTTGGGGATGCCTAATACTACTACAGGTTTATCTTTATATTCAGTAAATTTCAAAGCCAGTTGCCGTCCTGCGTCCTGGCGGCTAATAAACAGGGGTGTGATTCTGGGAGGGTACAATGATCTCTCCTTTCCGCTCGAACAGGGATGATTCCGGCAAGTCAGTACTAAAATAATGAAACATGATTGAACTCACGGGATAATCCTGAATTCATTCACATCCACGAGGCCGAGGTCGGTTATTTTAAGTTCCGGGATAACCGGCAAAGCCATGAATGAGAGGGTGGCAAAAGGAGCCGGCAGAGTAGAGCCGAGGCGGGCAGCTACTTTTTCCACCACGGTCAGCGCATCGGCCGTTTTTTCCAGTGACTGTCCCGAAAGTAGGCCAGCCAAGGGCAGCGGCAGTGCTGCCAGCACCATTTTCCCATCTACGGCGACCAGGCCGCCTTTCATTCTCTGGATTTCTGCAACCGCCGCTCCTATCGATTCATCGTCCACGCCTACGGCCACGATATTATGCGCATCATGGGCGACTGAAGAAGCGATTGCTCCTCGCTTCAAACCAAAACCAGCCACCATTCCGACGCCGGTATTCCCGGAAGCCCGGTGCCTTTCGACCACCACGATTTTCAAGATATCGCGGGCGGGGTCCGGGACGGCCGTCCCCTCCACGACCGGAAGTGTTTCCCGGCGGTACCTGGTGATGATTTGTCCTGGGACTACCTCGATAACCGGCATCGGCATAGCACAACTCAACCGGAAACTATCCCGACCGGGCTCTTTTATATGGATCGTATCGCGCAGCTTCGCTGACACCTGCCTGCCGGCTTTGAATACGGGCTGCCCATCCTGGGCTGCCAGTTTCCCGCGAGAAAAGGCCATCACCGCCTGTGGGCAGTTCAAGTCTTCCAGCACCACCACGTCAGCCTGGTATCCGGGAGCAACGGCCCCGTGTTCCTGCAAATGAAAATATTCCGCCGGATTCAGGGTTACCATCCTGATTGCCCGCACCGGGTCCAACCCCAAATGGATCGCCTTTCTTAATACGGCGTCGATATCCCCATCACGCTGTAGTTCGACACAGCTCCGGTCATCCACCACCAGCATGCAGCGGCGGCAGTTTGCTTCGTCTACCAGCGGTAGTAATGCTTCCAGGTTCTTCTCTGTGGAGCCTTCCCGGATCATGATGAACATGCCCTTGTCCAACTTTTCCCGGGCTTCTGCCAGGGAAACCGACTCATGGTCCGACCGTATCCCGGCCGCGATATATGCCGTAAGGTCTTTACCGGTCAACCCGGGAGCATGTCCGTCGACCGGCCTCCCCGCGGCCAACCGCAGCTTGGCTGTTACTTTCTCATCCCGGTTCAGGACTCCGGGATAGTTCATCATTTCCCCGAGGCCAGTGCAGTTACTCCATTTCAACATTTGTCTGATATCGTCAGCATCGATTTCAGCCCCTGAAGTTTCCAGGTGCGTCGCCGGAACACAGGTAGGGGCCATCAGGAACACATTCAACGGTAAATGTTGTGCCCGGTTCATGATATATCTGATACCGGCAAGGCCGGTGACATTAGCGATTTCGTGGAGGTCGGTCACGATGGTCAGTGTCCCCCGGGGCACGACCGCCCGGGCATACTCACCTACATCCAGCATCGAGCTTTCCAGGTGGACGTGCCCGTCAATGAAACCTGGGGCCAGGAAGCGGCCTTCCAGGTCGATCATTTCTAAGGCCTTCGTATAATCACCCACCCCGGCGATCATCCCGCGGTAAATGGCCACGTTTCCCGTTTCAATGCACCCGTTAAAAACATTGATCACGCGGGCGTTTGCCAGCAGCAGGTCGGCCGGGACATCCCCCCGGGCCGCCGGTAACAAGTCGGCTTTATTCATATCTTTCCAGCATGCAGATATCAGGTAAATTCCGGTATTTCTCGTCCCAGTCCAGGCCGCAGCCTACTAGGAACTTGTCCGGTACCGTAAAACCAAGATAGTCGATCTTGACCGGGACACGGTGGCGGGCTGGTTTTTCCACCAGGGCACAGAGTTTCAAAGAAATCGGGTGCTTCCGCTGCAGGAATCTCAAGAAATGATCGATACTGATACCGGTATCGATGATATCTTCGATGACGATGACATCCCGGCCTTTGACTTCTGTACGCGGCCCGTAGAGGACTTTTGCCCGTCCCGAAGTTTCCGTGCCGGCACCGTAACTGGAAAGGCGGGCGAAATCTATCTCTACCGGAAAATCCAGCAGGCGGACCAGGTCTGCCATAAAAATGAAACACCCCTTAAGCACCCCGATCAACAGTGGATGTTTGCCCCGGTAGTCGCGGTTCAGTTCCGTCGCCAATCGGGCAACCTCCCGGTTGACCTCCTCCCGGGAGATAAGCGGTGTACAGACGGGACCACGTTTCATTTTTCTTTCCATCTATGCGTTAAAAAATACGTCCGGTCTCTCGGTACCTGAAGAATACACCGGCCAGAAGTCCGAATGCCAATCCTCCCAGGTGGGCTTCCCAGGCAATGTTTCCGGAAGCTATGAACGTCAAAAGAAATGCTCCTATGACAGATACCCATAAGGGTATTGTGACCGGAATTGGAAAGATAACCACAGGTAAACGAGGCCGCAAAATTACCAGGGCACCTTCAACCGCGAATAAAGCGCCGGAAGCACCGATTACCAGCGAATAAGGTACATTAAGGAGCATAAAAAGGAGATTACCAGCGATACCGCCCACGAAATAAACGATGAGGAAGCCGGTGTTGCCTACGAGGCCGATCAGGAAATTACCGAAGAAATACAGCACCAGCATGTTGAAAAGGATATGAGTGAAATAGGGGAAGGGGGAGTGGAGAAATATACTGGTTATAATCGTCCAGGGATGTTGGGCGAAATTCGCCGGGATAAAGCCGAAGATACTCAGCAAGTTATCATTGATGGAGACAGCAATATACAAAATGATACAGGTGATGATGATATAAGCGACCAGCCCAAGGCCGGGGGGATTTCCGTAATTCCTATACCTCATGATGTCCTCTTTAATCTTCCGTTATCACATATCATAGCGACAGGGCTGTATTCGCGCAAGCAGGGCCGGCCGTTTTCGCAGGCGGTTACCGAGGCGGGAGACCATGGTTGCCTGACGATGGTAATATTGACGGTACTATATCACCCCTGTATCATTCATGCTAATCAAGCGGAGAACTTTTTATTGAAAGCATTGAAAATAATAGGCCTGGCCGTACTCGGTTTCCTGCTGGTAGTCTCGCTAGCGGCTTTTGGGGTAGCCTTAAATGTGAGACAGACCGTCCTGAATCCGGATTTCCTGCCGAACCAGCTGAACCACTTACCGGTGGCAGCCTTGATGAAGGAAGCCCTGGAGGGAAATGGTTCCGGCACGGCCGCAGAGATGAACGACACCGTATTTAAGGCAGTAAAGAACCTGGAGCCGCAGATCAAGACTGAAATAAGGGCTGCGAATGCACAGGTTTATTCCTACTTACTGGGGCAGCAGCAGGAGCTCGACCTGCACCGGGTATTGAAGACCACTCTTCTGAATGAAGAATTTGTCACCTCCTTAATAAATGAAACCAACGTTTTTACCCTTATCCGCCAGAACCTGAGAGACGAACTCGCCGCTATTATCCCGGCCGGACAACAGCAACTCACGGTATACCTGGACCAGGCCATGCCCAGCCTGGACCCCTGGTTGCAGGAGCAGGTAGGTACTGCCGTCGCGCCGGTAATCGACTATCTACTGGGCGATACTGCCACCTTAAACATCGCCATCCCCCTGGAGCAAATGAAGCCGATTTTACGAGCAAGCCTGCGGGAAGCCTTCCTGAAGGCGCCGCCGCCGGAATTGGCCGGAACTGCCCGTTCCCAACAGGAAATGATCTTCGATCAATATTACCAGGAATTCGCCGCCCAGATCCCGGCGGCCGCGAGCATCGATCCGTCTTCCCTGGGTATCGAAACCTCATCATCGTGGGGACAGGCGTTGGCAGATGCCGAAGCCGCCCTGGCTGAAGCCAGGACCATGATCGGTTATTTCCAGACTGGCTTCATACTTCTGATCATCTTGATTTTGCTGTTGCTTGCGGGCATCATCCTGGTATACCGGGAAGTAAAGGGCGCTGCCCGGGAACTCGGCATCATCTTTTTATGCTACGGCATTCTTGAATACCTGGCAATCATCATCGGGAAATACAGCTTCCATGCCGGCCTGAAAATGACGGAGATTCCGGATACATTACGTGCCTGGCTGCCGGGCTTTATCACTGCCTCCTGCCGTCCCCTGGAGATCTTCAGCATCGTCATGGCAGTATCAGGCCTGGCGCTCATCCTGCTGTCGGTATTTTACCGGAGGCGTCCGGTTCAAGCTGCACCACCAGTTTCAAGCCGTCCTGCTTGATCACCTTGACCGCAGCGCCTGCTTCAATGTCTCCTGATGCGGCACGGCAATGCCACAACTCACCATTGATCCGGACCACACCGTCCGGCTGGAGTGATTGGACCACCTTCCCCACACTCCCCACCATTCCGTCCAGGCCCGGTACGGGTTGATGTGACAACGCCCGGGTCCCCTTGCGGTAGGCGAATACCGACCAGCCCAGCCAGGCTGCCATTATCAAAATAATCACCGGCCAGGGAATATTCACCTCAATCAGCGGCAAGAGCCATAAGCCGAATAGTAAAATACCGATTTCTTCGGCAATAGTACTGATGATCGCCAGCAGCAGCCTTCCACTCATCTTCCACTCCTGTGCTGATTATAACAAAAGGCCGCTTGTTTTACTGCGCGACAGCCGGAGTTTCTTGGTTGTTGTCACCGGGCAATGTTATAATTCCCCAGAATAACCACCTGTGAGGTTCAAGATGAAATTAAGCCGCGATGAAGTCCTCCATATCGCCCGCCTGGCCAGGTTGGGTGTAACCGACATCGAGGTCGATAAGATGCAGGAGCAGTTGTCCCATATCCTGGACAATTTTGAGATATTATCGGGGGTAGATACGGATAATGTACCACCCACCGCCCAATCGGTCGACCTGTTAAGCGTGATGCGGGAGGATGAAGTTCAACCTTCACTGCCGGTGAAAGATATTCTCACAAACGCTCCCCGCCAGGAGAGTGATTTTTTTAAGGTCAATGCCGTGCTGGAAGAATAACAATGAATCAAATCCGTGATAATTGGGGGCCTGATTTGGATACATACCTGACCATCCATGAAGCTGGTGCACTGCTGAAAAAAAAGCAGGTATCTGCCGTCGAACTAACGAAAACTTACCTGGAAAGGATAAATAAAGTCGAACCAAAGGTACGGGCATTTGTCACCGTGACTGAAGAGCTCGCTGTGGCACAAGCCCGGCAAGCCGATAATATGCTGGCGGAAGGCCGCGGGGGGCCGTTGACCGGGATTCCCGCCCTTATTAAGGACAATATGTGTACCAGGGGCACCCTGACCACCTGCTCCTCGAAGATACTGCGGAATTTCGTGCCCCCATACGATGCCATGGTGGTGGAAAAACTCAATACCGCCGGGGTAGTGACCGTGGGAAAAGCCAACATGGATGAATTTGCCATGGGTTCTTCTACTGAGAACTCGGCGATACACATCACCCACAACCCCTGGGATCTGGAACGGGTACCGGGCGGTTCCAGCGGCGGTTCGGCGGCCGCCGTGGCAGCCGGGGAAACGGTCTATGCCCTGGGATCGGATACCGGCGGCAGCATTCGCCAGCCAGCCAGTTTTTGCAGTGTGGTCGGCTTGAAACCGACCTACGGCCGGGTCAGCCGGTACGGGCTCGTCGCCTTTGCCAGTTCCCTGGACCAGATCGGGCCTTTAACCCGCGACGTGACTGATGCCGCCCTGGTGATGAATGTGATCGCCGGGCATGATCGGCGGGACTCCACTTCAGTGCCGGCGCCGGTGCCGGACTATACGAAGAACCTGATACCGGACCTGAAAGGCTTCCGCCTGGGGATACCCAAAGAGTATTTCGTCGAAGGCATGCAGCCGGAAGTAGCCGGCGCCATCAGAACCGCCATTAAAAAACTGGAGGAACTGGGAGCTGCCACTGCCGAAGTTTCCCTGCCCCACACCCGCCACTCCCTGGCCGTCTATTACATCATCGCCCCCTCGGAAGCGTCCGCCAACCTGGCCCGTTATGACGGGGTCAAATACGGTTACCAGTTTAAGGACACGGATAATATCTGGGAAGCCATGGAAAAAACCCGCCAGTACGGCTTCGGGCCGGAAGTCAAACGGCGCATCATGCTCGGTACCTATGCTCTCTCCGCAGGGTATTATGATGCTTATTATCTGAAAGCACAGAAGGTCCGCACTATCATCCGCCGCGAGTTCGACGCTGCTTTTGAAAAATACGATGCCCTTATTACCCCCACCTCGCCCACCGTCCCCTTTAAGATCGGGGAAAAAGTCGACGATCCTTTGCAGATGTATCTCAGCGATGTTTGTACCCTGCCGGTTAATATCGCCGGCATACCGGCAATCTCCATCCCGGCCGGGTTTGCTAATGGACTGCCCATCGGTCTGCAGATCATCGGCAAACCCTTAGATGAAGAGACTATCCTGCGCATCGCGTACGCCTTTGAACAGGCAACAGGGTGGGGGAAGCAAACACCGGCAGTTTAGGGGACCGCTGATAGAAGAAGGTCCGTGGGTCAGGACAGGTCAGGCAATTGTCTTACTCTTATTCACGTCCTTGTCTTTAGGATGCTCGTTATTCTATGATTATGGAGCGAGGGTATGATATGAAAACTGACGAATCACGCGCCGAAATCTTTATGATGGCGCTTGGATCACTTTCTAAAGCAGAGAGAAAGATTGTGATGGCGCGCTTACTGGCTGATGAAGAATTCAGACAGGATATCCTTGACCTCTCAGTGATACAAAAAAGAATAAATGAACCATCACGCCCTTTCCGTGAGTACCTGGCTGAGAAGAAACGGGGCTCTTAATTGACATACGAAGTACAAATCGTACGTCAGGCTGAGAAAGAAATGGATCGGATTCCGGCGGCAATTCGTGAGCGTATCAGTAAGAAAATCCTTTCTCTTGAAGACAATCCCCGACCGCGTGGCACGAAAAAACTCTCTGACCGGGATGAAAACCGTATCCGGGTAGGTGATTATCGCATTTTATTCGTGGTTAATGATGCAGCTCATACTGTCACCATCCTGGCAGTGGGCAACCGCCGTGATATATACCGTAAGCAGGGATAAGAGCTGATGGTTTTGTTCTTATTTGACAAAGCTAGGCTCAGACGGTAAATTTACCTTATAACTCCGCAAGGAGGTAAACGATGTTAAAAGAAATATTGAAAGTACTCCAGGATGATGCCCGGGCGACTCCGGAACAGATTGCCGTCCAGACCGGCTTGCCTGCCAGCCAGGTAGCCCATCTCATCAAAGAAGCGGAAAAAGACCGTACCATCCTGAGATACCATACCTTGATCAATTGGGAAAAAATCAGCAATGAGCAGGTATGGGCGTTGATCGAAGTTAAGGTCACGCCGCAAAAGGACGTGGGATTCGACGCCATTGCCGAGCGGATCTACCATTATCCACAGACGCAAAGCGTTTATCTCATTTCGGGCAGTTACGACCTGTTCGTGCTGGTGGCCGGAAAATCAAACCGCGAAATCGCCGATTTCGTGTCCCAGAAGCTTTCCCATATCGAGGGCGTCCACGAAACTTTTACCCAATTCGTCTTGAAACGTTACAAGGAAGAAGGCGAGATAATCGACGGCAAGGAAAACATGAAACGCCAGCCGGTTATCCTGTAGACACTTGGAAAACCAGGAGAACCTGATGTCCACAAATCAGAAAACCGGAAAATACCATATATCGCAGAAAGCCAGCCAGTTGGCTCCTTCCGGTATACGGAAGTTCTTTGACCTGCTGGCCAACATGGAAGGGGTGATTTCCCTGGGGGTAGGCGAACCGGACTATACCACGCCGTGGCATATCCGGGAGGCCGCCATCCGGTCGCTGGAAAACGGGATGACCATGTACACTTCGAACTCCGGTATGCCCGAACTCCGGGAGGAACTCTCCCGCTATCTCAAATATGAATACCAGGTGAGTTATGAAGCCGGCGGCGAGATCCTGATCACCGTGGGCGTCAGCGAAGGCCTCGACCTGGTGATGCGGGCGATTCTGAACCCGGAGGACGAGGTCATCGTACCCGATCCTTCCTTTGTCGCTTATTCCGCATGTGTGTTCATGGCCGGCGGTGTCCCGGTACTGGTCCCGACTTATGAAAAAGAAGGCTTTGAACTCAGCCCCGAGGCTGTTGCCGAACGTATCACCCCCAGGACCCGGGCAATCCTCCTCGGCTACCCCGCCAACCCCACCGGAGCCGTAATGCCCCGGGAAAAACTGCTGGCCATCGCCGGCCTGGCGCAAAAACATCACCTGGTCGTGATATCGGACGAAATATATGCCCAGCTGATTTACGGCGTCGAACATACCTGTTTTCCCACCCTGCCGGAGATGCGGGACAACACCGTACTGCTCGGAGGCTTTTCCAAGGCATTTGCCATGACCGGATGGCGCATCGGTTATGCCTGCGGCCCGGCAGAGATCATCGCCGCCATGACTAAGATACACCAGTATACGATGATGTGCGCCTCGACCATGGGCCAGGTTGCCGCCGTCGAAGCCCTCCGGGCCGGCGAGAACAGCTGTATGGAAATGGTGGCTGATTATAACCGCCGGCGGCGGGTGATCGTGCTCGGCCTCCGGGATATCGGACTGCCCTGCTTCGAACCTAAAGGAGCTTTTTATGCCTTCCCTTCGATCAAGAGTACCGGCTTGACCTCGGAGGAATTCGCAGAAAGGCTGCTAACGGAAGAAAAAGTTGCGGTTGTGCCCGGCTCCGCATTCGGCGAATGCGGCGAAGGTTATGTCCGGTGCTGTTATGCCACCTCCATGGCCGATATTGAAGAAGCCCTGGTCCGCATGAAACGTTTTGTGAAGAAATACTGCGTAAAATGACAGGCTGGACAAATTGAGTTAATACCAGGCAGGGGACAAGATGAAGATATTAATATGCGACCGCTGCGGCTACGAACTCACGGAAAAAGAGGACATCAACCTGGCGGTAGAAGGCTCGGAATCCTGGCAGACCGCCACCCGCGACCGGGGACAGGAACCCCGGGGAGTCTATCCGTGCAAGAACTACATCCGCTGCAAAGGTGAGATGCTCTTCCAGGAAAAGAAGAAAAAGAGACTGTTCCAAAGGTAAGACGGCTTAACACCATCCGTGAATAAAATATCCGGCGGAGGTTGGCCATGGGCTATTTTCGAATTCTTACAGCTATTCCCGGGTTCTTTATAAGTGCCCTTATCCTGATGCTGCTGTGGAATGTGGTGGCACCGAATATCGGCCTGGACAGGATCGGTTATGTTATGGCCATGCTTATCAATATCACCTTATGGCTGGCAGTCGCCCCGCTGGTGGCCGCCGGACAGTTTAAGTTTTTCGGTTGGTTCGGCGTCGTTCCGGGATTTTTCCTGAGTTCTCTCTTTGTCATGCTGCTGTGGGGAACAATCGGGCCGAAGTTCGGTCTGGAAAAGATCGACTACCCCCTGGCAATGGCGGTAACGATAACTTCCTGGTTAGCTGTCGGCCCGCTGGCTTTTGCTTCTTGCCGCTGGCCGTGGAGTCGGAAATAGAAACCAGTATCGAGGTACAATTGTGAAGAAAGACACGATAGGAAATGCAACTCCCCGGAAACGGGCGCCGGTCAAGCAGACTTATGCTCGCGCCGGGGTAAATATCGCCTTGAAGACTTCGGTCATCTCCAACATCCGCAACATGGCGGGCGCCACCCAGGGGCCGCAGGTATTAAGCGGGGTTGGCTTTTTCGGGGGGATGTATGAATTCAAAGGATTTAAAGAACCGGTACTGGTATCCAGTGTCGACGGGGTAGGCACCAAGATAAAGCTGGCCCTGGCGATGGGGAAACATGATACCATCGGGCGGGATATCGTCAACCATTGTGTTAACGACATTCTGACCTGTGGGGCAGACCCTGTTTTCTTCCTCGATTATATCGGTACCGGAAAAGTCGTCCCGGAAACACTGGAGGCGGTGGTCAAGGGGTTGGCAGACGCCTGCAAGGAAGCCGGTTGTGCCCTCATCGGTGGGGAAATCGGCGAAATGCCCGATGTCTATGAAGGCCATGATTATGACCTGGTTGGCTTCATCATGGGCGTGGTGGAAAAGGGTAAGATCATCATGGGCCAGGATATCGTGGCAGGCGACACCGTGATCGGCCTGCCCTCCAGCGGCCTGCACACCAACGGTTACACCCTGGCCCGGCACATCCTCGGTGATACCAAAGACGCCTTGGCCGTATATTATCCCGCGCTGGGACGAACCCTGGGCGAAGTCCTGCTGGAGCCACACCGCAGCTATTATCAAGAACTAAAGCCGGTCTTGCCCTTATTGAAGGGCATCGCTCATATCACGGGCGGGGGCATCATCGGGAATGTGTCCCGAATCCTGCCCAGGGGTTTAGCCGTGGATATCGAGACCGCCCGTTGGACGCAGCCGCCGATATTTAAGATGTTACAGGAAAAAGGCAACGTAGAAACCCGGGAGATGTTCCGGGTCTTCAATATGGGCCTTGGCATGGTGCTGGTATGCGCCCCGGAAAAGGCCGCCAGGTTGACTAAAACCTTATCCGGCGCCCAGGCCATCGGCCGTGTCGTCCGGCCCCGCGGGCGGGTGCGGGCTGTCATCGACGGCACCGGTTACCGTTCGGACAAGGTGCGGTAATATACTGATAAAAGACTTTGCTCTACTATGCCGCTACGCTATAATAGCCCTGAAATCAACGGAACCGACTGTCAGATAATGTCGTGGTTATATTACCTCGGGCATTGGGGTGTCAGCCTTTTCCTTTTTCTGTTCACCAGCTTCAAGGTAAAAGGACGGGCTAACGTGCCTAAAAAAGGAGCCGTGCTGGTTACTTCCAACCATCTAAGCCTGATGGACCCGCCGGTGGTGGGGGTGAGTATGCGGCGGACGATCATTTTCATGGCTAAGGAAGAATTATTCCGCTCCCGGTTTTCCGGCTATTTCATCAGGCGTTTCGGAGCCTTTCCGGTACACCGGGGCCGCTTTGATCGCGAAGCCATCCGGCAAGCCGAACAGACCCTGGGGAAAAGCCGGATGCTGGTGATGTTCCCGGAAGGTCACCGCCGGGGCCAGGAAGGCTATACCCCCGAAGGGTACGTGGGCGCCGCTCTGATCGCCAACCGTACCAGAGCGCCGATATTACCCGTGGGAATCACAGGGACCGACCGGATAAAAGGGTGGACATGGCTGTTCAAACGTCCCCGGATAACCGTGAATATCGGCCCGGTATTCCAACTTGAAGCGAAAAAAGGGCCCGGTGAAAGAGCTCGTCTGGCAGAGGACACCCGCGTCATCATGCAGCACATCGATGCTTTACTGCCCGCCGCATACCATACCAGATTGGGAGAGAAGTAGCATGAATTTCGAGATCGAGAAGGCCTCGCGCACCGGTTTTTGCTTCGGCGTGAAGCGGGCGGTCGATATCGTGACGAAAGCAGCCGCTGAACACGGCGGCATCGAGACCCTGGGAGCGGTGGTACACAATCCCCAGGTCATGGAAAAACTGGGCCAAAGTGGAGTGGCCGTGGTTAATAATATCGCAGACATCAAGGGTAAGATTGTAGTGACCAGTTCTCACGGGATCAGCCCTGAAATTGAAGAAACGATACGGGATCGGGGCATTGAAATCATCGGAACCCGCTGCGGGGATGTCCGCCGGGCCCAGGTGGTGGCCAAACGCCTGGCCGATGCTGGATTCTTCGTGGTGATTTTCGGCGATGCCAATCACCCGGAAGTCAGGGGCATCCTGGGCTGGATCGGCAACAAAGGGATGGCAACATCCGATATCAAAGACATCACCGCTCTCGACCCGCTGCCGAAATATATCGGGATCCTATCCCAGACGACACAGGCCGCGGATGAGTTCAAGGCGTTTGCGCAGCAAGCCGTAGCTGCCGCCCTGGTGAAGGACACGGAGATCAGGATCATCGATACCATCTGCCATGACCTGCGGGAACGGCAGTTGACCGCCCTGGCGCTGGCACGGCGAGTAGACCTGATGCTGGTAGTGGGCGGCCGTATCAGTGCCAATACCAAACACCTGGCGCATCTGTGTGCTACGGTTGTGCAAACTTACCTGGTGGAGACCGCCAAAGACATCGATACGTCCTGGTTCAAAGGCTGCCGCAAAGTTGGCGTGACCAGCGGGTCTTCGACCGCCGACGAGACTATCAATGAAGTGATTGCCCGGTTGGAAGAGATCGCCAACCAGCCCTGATAAAAAAGAGCCGCTCGCGGCGGCTCCTTTTTCTACGGTTTATCCCTCTTTCTACAGTCCCATGCCTTGCGCGACGATCTCACAGTAATAGTCGCCGTCGCCGTAAGTCAGTTCACCTTCCTTGCCGCGCTTGGTATAGTACTGAAGCTCATGGTCGATGGTACAGCCTATAGCCCCGTGTACCTGGTGGGCCAGGGTAATGACCCGGCTGAAAGCTTCACTCATCCAGGCTTTAGCCACGGCAACCTCCATCGAGGCATCCCTGCCTTCACTGATGCGCCAGGCGGCTTGGTAGGTACTGAAGCGGGCGCCGTCGACATCGGTAGCCATATTGGCACAGTGGTGCTGGACCGCCTGGAAGCTGCCGATGGGCTTGCTGAACTGCTTGCGGTCCTTGGCATAAGCGACAGTAATCTCCAGGGCTTTCTGCATGATACCAACCATTTCGCAGCACCTGGCTGCGGCCGCCCTTTCAACCGCCCGGCGCATTAACGACCATCCCTGGTCCAGGGTTCCCAGCAGCCGTTCCGCTGGAACTCTGACATCCTTGAAGACGACTTCGAACTGCTTATCCCCGGCGATCGTCTTGAGAGGATGGCAGGTAATACCGGGCGACCGGGCATCAACCAGGAACATACTGATACCGTCTTCGGAGTTGGAAGACGATTTCGTACGGACGGCACAGATGATACTATCGGCAACATGGGCATCGGGGACGAACAGCTTGGTGCCATTGATGATGTAGTCGTGTCCGGACGCCACTGCTTTCACCTGGATGGCGGCAGGGGTATAGGCGGCCTCCTGTTCCGTGACTGCCATAGTTACGATCGCTTCTCCGCCGGCAATGCCCGGCAGGAAGGCCTGTTTTTGCGCTTCCGTGCCGGCGTCGAGAATAGTCAGGCCGCCAAGCACGACAGATGAAAAGAAAGGCCCCGGCAGGCAAGCCCGCCCGGTCTCTTCCAGCAATACCGCCAGGTCCAGGAAGGTCATGCCGCTGCCGCCGGCAGATTCAGGAAAGACGAGGCCGAGCCAGCCCAGGCCGGCAATCTCCTGCCACAAGGCCGGGGGATATCCCCGCTCGTCCTTTTCCATCTCTTTCACGAGGGCTTTCTTACATTTCTCGTCCAGGAAGTCCCGGGCTGATTTTTTTAACATTTCCTGTTCTTCTGACAGTGTAAAATCCATTTTTATCCACCCTTTTTACGATTCGATGAGGCTCCGGTCCATATTGTAATTACGCTTCCGGCAGGCCAAGCCCGCGGGTTGCGATGACATTTCTCAAGATTTCCGAAGTACCGGCTTGCAGGCTGTAGCCCATGGAGCCGAGGAAGGAATGGGACGCCATGCCGGAAACGGGCGCCCAGCGGGAATCTTCGGTCAACTGGCCATACATGCCGACGATCTTAGTAGCAAGGTCCGCCAGGTGCTGCTCGAAGGCGGTACAGTAGACTTTAGCCATCGCAGCTTCAGTATTGGGGACCTTACCCTGGTCGATGACGAAAGCCACGCGATAGGTCAGCAGGCGGCCGACCTCGAACTCGACCTGCAGCCGGGCAAGTTTATCCCGGACCAGTGGGTCCTGGCAGACGGGTTTGCCGAGCCGTACCGTTTCCTTGCTGAACTTAACCAGGGCATCGAAGAGGGGATAATTGCCCATGAGGCGTTCCATGCCCGAACGTTCGTAATCCAGCTGGTTCACGATCTGGTAGAAGCCGCGGTTCTTTTCGCCGATCATGGCTGTCTTAGGGATCTTCACGTTATCGAAGAAAACTTCACCCCAGGCTTCAGTCCCGGTGATATCGATGGTGGGCACGATATTGATGCCGGGGAGGGGGATGGGAATGATGAACTCACTGATGCCGCGGTGCTTGGGGGCGGTGGGATCGGTACGGGCGACCAGGTACATGTAATTCATGTAGCGGGCGCAGCTGGTCCACATCTTTTGCCCGTTGATAACATAAGAATCGCCTTCTTCAGCCGCCCGGGTCTGTACGGAACCCAAATCCGAGCCGGCTTCCGGTTCACTCAATCCCAGGCCGACCCAGGCTTCACCCTGTAATATTTTGGGCAGCATTTCCTTTTTCTGTTCCGGAGTGCCGAAGTGCATAACGGCGCGGCCGATCTGGCGGTCGGCAAACCAGTGCAGGGCAGCCGGAGCCCCGCAGCGGAGGATTTCCTCGGTCAGGATAAAGCGATCGACATTGCTGCGGCCTTGGCCGCCGAATTCCTTAGGCCAGCTCAGGCCGATCCAGCCCTTCTGGGCGAGTTTACGGGTGAATTCCGGGGAGAAGCCGTGGATCCAGCCGTCACAACCCGGTCTAAAAAGCCCGCGGGCAATCTCGCCTTCCAGGAATTCCCGGACTTCGCGGCGGAAAGCATTCTGTTCTTCAGTGAATCGAAAATCCATTATGTACTCCTTCGTACCGAAAAATGATCAGGATGACATGACCAGGCAGGTTACCGTCCGGGTGACCCCGGGAACGGGATGTATCCGGGAAGTAACGACTTCGCCAACCCCGACTAACGTCTCCGCTTCGACAACGGCGATGACGTCGAACGGGCCGGTGACAAGTTCGACACTTTTTATACCCGGCACCTTTTTCAGGGCTTCGATAATCTCACGGTTGCGGCCGACGGTGGTCTCGATCAATATATAGGCTTTAGTTGCCACTGTGGATACCTCCCCCGGTAAACCGGGCGGATTTAGGTCCCGGGCCGGTAATGCCGGATAACCAGCCCCATGATAGTGGATGGCTGATACCCTGTCAAACGGTACCGGGACGGCCTTTGCTTTGGTTTTGGAGCCTGTTGTATGATGGAATCAGACGGAGGGAAAAGAAAACCTATGTGGCTTAAATTCAGAATGTATCTGTTGGTGGCGGTCCTCTTTGCCATCCTGTACGGGGTACTGGTCTGGCTGGGGTCGTTGACCGGCATCGGCAACAGCATCACCTACTTGGTGCTGGCATTCGCCTTCCTGGGCATCCAGTACCTCCTCGGGCCAACCCTGGTTGGGTGGACGATGGGGGTCAAGTACGTAACGGAGCAGCAGGAATCCGTCCTGCACCAGATGGTTACGGAACTGGCGCAACAGGCCAACCTGCCCAAACCGAAGGTAGGGATATCCGAAATGACGATTCCCAACGCTTTCGCCTTCGGCCGGACCCAGAAGGACGGGCGGATCTGTGTCACCCGGGGCATCCTGAACATCCTGAACCGGGACGAACTGCGGGCGGTACTGGGGCATGAGATGTCCCATATCAAGCACCGGGACATGGCGATCATCACCCTGCTGTCGGCCATCCCCATGGTGCTGCACTGGATCGCCTTCAGCTTCATGTGGGGATTCGGGGACCGGCGGGAGCGGGGTGAATTCGCCGCCATCATCGGCATCGCAGCCTTCGTCCTGTACTTCATCACCAACCTGCTGGTGCTGTACGGTTCAAGGATCCGGGAATATTATGCCGACCTGGGCAGCACCCAACTGGGCAACCAGCCCCAGTACATGGCGACGGCGCTCTATAAATTAGCCCAGGCGAGCGTCCGGCCCCGGGTGAAAGAGGAAATGAAGAAAGCGGCGTCGGTCAAGGCGTTCTTCGTCAACGATCCCTCCCGGGCCGCCACGGAAGTACGTGATATCATGCAGATCGACCGTATGCACGACGGCATCATTGGCTACGACGACCTGCTCGATTTAAGGCAAAAACAGGTGCGTATTAGCTTCGGCGAGAAACTGGCGGAATTATTCATGACCCACCCCAACATGGTCAAGCGCATCAAGCACCTGTCCGGTATCATGGCGTAAGCCCGGCGGCACTATGCGCACGGATGATTTCGATTACACGCTGCCGCCGGAATTCATCGCTCAGACACCGGTAGAGCCGCGGGACCATTCGCGGTTGATGGTGCTGGACCGGCAGGCCGGCACCTGGCAGCACGGCCATTTCTACGATCTACCACACTGGCTGCGGCCGGGCGACGTGCTGGTATTCAACGATACGCGGGTCATCCCGGCCCGCCTTTACGGGCAAAAAGAGACGGGGGCACAGCTGGAAATACTACTGCTGCAGCGGTTAGGTATGAATACCTGGCAGGCCCTGGTGAAACCGGCGAAACGTTTAAGCATGGGAAGCAGGTTGAGAATACCGGCAGCGGATGCCGCGGGGACCAGTGTCGAAGCAGTCGTCATAGGGGAGCAGGAGGGGGGGATCCGGGTGCTCAGCTTCAGTGACGAAACAGCGCTGACGGCACTGGGACAGGTGCCTCTACCGCCTTACATCCATGAACCGCTGGCCGACCCGGAACGGTACCAGACGATTTATGCCCGGCATGATGGCAGCGCTGCGGCACCGACGGCCGGGCTGCATTTTACCCCGGAACTGCTGGCAAGATTGACTGCGGCAGGAATCCGCAGCGTCTTCGTCACCCTGCACGTGGGTCTGGATACTTTCCAGCCGGTGCGGGAAGACGACCCAATGCAGCATAAGATACACCGCGAATTCGGCATCGTACCGGCGGAAGCCGTACAGGAACTGGCAAGGGCGAAAGCAGAGGGGCGGCGTGTCATCTGCGTGGGTACCACCTCCACCCGGCTGGCCGAAGCCACAGCAGGTTTATATGAAACCCCGGCGGCCGCAGGCTATAACGGATGGGTCGAGCTGTTCATCATGCCCGGATATAAGTTCCGGGTGGCCGATACCCTGATCACCAATTTCCATCTGCCGCGGACGACGCTGCTGATGCTGGTATCAGCCTTCACCGGCCGGGAGTTCATCCTGAAAGCATATGAAGAAGCCATCCGGGAGCGGTACCGTTTCTACAGCTTCGGCGATGCCATGCTGATAATTTAAGTACCGCGGAACAACCTCAAGCTAAATTTCCGGAAACTCAAAATTCAAAACTCTAAACACTAAATAAATCCAAAACTCTAAACTCAAAATTTTAAGAGGGTGACTAAAGGACTAATAACTAAATATCAAGAAACAAATGACAATTAAAGGGCAACCACTCTGAGGGACTCCGACTCCTACCTCCCAAGGAGTCCTGTGAGAGTCTCCTGCCTGGACATATACCCAACACGGGAGACTCCTACATCCCGATCAGGTATTCAGGGGAACATCGGGACTCTGAGTGGGTTAACGGCGGGAAGATGCCGCTCATACGTTCGACGGACATCCCGATTATTTCGGCTGCGGTCGACATGCGGGACAGGCAGGATGAGTGGAAGTGTGAGTAGTTGGTAGTTTGTACTTTGTCGTTGGCAGTTGGGGGATGGGTCAGGCGGGGAGGAATAGGGCGGCGAGGAGATAGCAGGCGCCGCCGATGAGGGCGGCGGCGGGGATGGTGAGAAGCCAGGCGACGACGATGCGGCCGGTGACATTCCAGCGGACGGCGGAGAGTCGCTGCACCGCGCCTACTCCGGAG
>CAZSHH010000006.1:26219-36242 GCA_964606525.1 uncultured Dehalococcoidales bacterium | reverse complement strand
AGCGTGCCTGTCCCGCTGGCCGGGACCGTCAGGCCGGAGATCGCCCCGGTAATGACGTGGGTCGTGCTGACGGGGACGCCGAGGTGGGTAGCAAGGAAAATGCTGCCCGCGCTGGCAACCTCGGCACAGGAACCGTCGATGGGACGGAGCTTGGTGATCTTCTGGCCCATCGTCTTGACAATACGCCAGCCGCCGCTGAGGGTACCCAGGGCGATCGCGGTGTAAGCACTGAGAACCACCCATAAGGGAATATCGAAGGTACTGATATAACCGCCGGCGAAGAGCAAGCTGGTGGTGATGCCCATGGTCTTCTGGGCATCGTTGCTGCCGTGACTGAGGCTGTAGGCCGCGGCGGAGACTAACTGGGTGATACGGGACCACTTATCCACCTGCTGGGGTGTTTGCCGGGATAAATGGACCAACCAACTGGTAACCGCTTTGAGTAAGAAGCCGAGAACCATGCCGATAAGAGGAGCTAAAGCGATAAAGATAAGAGTCTTGTACCAGCCGGCGGTAATGATAACTTCAAACCCCGCTTTCGCGATCGCCGCTCCGGCATAGCCGCCCACCAGGGCATGAGAGGAACTGCTGGGTAAGCCGAAGCGCCAGGTGATCAGGTTCCAGGCGATGGCGCCTAACAGGCCGGCAAAGATAACGGTGACCGTGACGGCACTCATATCGATCATGCCATTGCCGATGGTGTGGGCTACTGCCGTACCGGCCACGAAAAAAGCGGCAAAGTTGAAGAAAGCCGCCCAGACAACAGCGATCTTGGGCGAAAGGACCCGGGTGGAGACGATGGTGGAAATGGCATTGGCGGCATCATGCATGCCGTTAGTGAAATCAAAGGCCAGGGCCAGGAAAATGACAAATATTATAAAGGGCAAGCCGATTTCCAAAGGCTACTCCCGATCCAAATCCAGCCGCTCCGGCCGGAAATCCGGAACCGGAGACAGTACTTAAGGTAAAAACACAAAATCAGTATTTCGATAAATTAGCGTCTTCCAGGTTTCCGGTAATAGTATAAATAACCCGCTCCGAGACATTCGTCGCCCGGTCGGCCGCGCGCTCCAGGTTATGGGCGACCCAGATAAGGCGGGTGGCGCGGGAAATGGTCTTGGGGTCCATCATCATGAAGGTAAGTAGTTCCCGGAAGATCTGGTCGTACAACCCGTCGATAGTGGCATCCATGGTGATGACTTTTTTCGCCGATTCGACATCCGAGGTCTGGAAAGCCTGGAGGCTGGAGCGGACCATTTCCATGGTCATCTCGCACATGCGGGGGATATCGATCAGGGGCTTGAGAGGGGGCTCGTCACCGATCAGGATCACGATTTTGGCAATACCCGCAGCATAGTCGCCGATACGTTCGAGTTCCGTGATCATATTGAGAACGGCAAATACGATACGCAAGTCATCCCGGGACATCCGGCTGGCGGAAATCAGGTCGATGCAGCGGTTCTCGATCTCGTACCGCTGTTGGTCGATCAAGGCATCATCAGCCATCGTCTTGCGGGCCAGTGGGGTGTTGCGGTTTTTTAAGGCATCAACCGAACTGCCCAGGGCTGTTTCTACCAGGGTGCCCATCTTGACCAGTTCGTCCTTCAATCCCTGGAGGGATGCAGACGGATCAGCGCCGGATCGATTTTCCATTAGACCTCCTCATCCCGGACCGGAGGGCCAGCCCGGGCACGGCTGAATCACAGCCGGTATCATGTGTACTTGATAGCCACACCTTCCAGGACATCAGCCACGGACTCACAGCCATCGACAGCCGATTCCATTAGTTCATAGATCTTGCGCCATTTGACCAGGTTAAGGTCATCAGGCTCGTGTTCAAACAGGTCAGCCACGGCCTGCTGGTACAAATGGTCGCCCAAATTTTCGATCTCATTGAGGGACTCACTGCGGCGACGCAGTTCTTCATGGTCCAGCTCACTATCGAGTAGCTGGATGGCCTTGGCCACCTCCGCCGTGCCGCGGACAATGACGTCAACCATTTCCCGGGCTTTAGGGGTAGGGACATCGACATGATACAACAGCATGACGTCAGCGACCGAATGGATGCGGTCGGCGATATCATCCAGGGCGCGCGCAATAAGGGAGATATCTTCGCGGTCCAAAGGAGTGATGAAAGAACGGTAAAGCAACTTCTGGATATCATGGGTGATGGCATCGCCGTCACGTTCGAGTTCGGCAAGGATACCGACGCGGTCCTTGATATAGTCCCAGTCCCTCAACAAGCCATGGAATTCCGTACCCATTTTTGCCACATTAGCTGCGGCCTGCTGGAGAAGCAGAAAAAACCGTTTATCGCCGGAGCGCAGAGATAATTTCGCCACCTGACACCCTTTTCCCGAGTAAGTCTCTTACGTATGCAGTATATTGCGATTTAGGGGGAAGGGTCAATAAGGAGAAGAGTAGTTAGTAGTTTGTAGTTTGTAATTGTGGAGATGGTCAGGCTTCCCAGGCGAGACGGCCGCCGATGTAGGTCCGGAGTACCTTGATCTCGCTGATACGCTCGGGAGGGACGGTGAGGGGATTGCGGTCGAGGAGCACAAAATCGGCAAGTTTCCCGGGGGTCAGGGAGCCTTTGATGTCTTCATCGAAGGAGGCGCGGGCAGCAAGGCTGGTATAAAGAGCAAGTGCCTGGTAAGGGGGAATACATTCGTGGGGGGCGATGACATGCCCCATATTGGTGGTGCGGAGGACCGCCGCCTGGATGCCGGTTAAGGGATGATGCGGGACCACTGGATTATCAGAACCGGCAGCGACAGTAAGGCCGGCGTCGAGGAAAGACCGGATGCGGTACAGGTAAGGGAGATTATTGTGAGGGACTAAAGCCCGGTAGCGCTCGCCGCTGTAGTACAGGAAAGGAGGCTGCAGGGAGATGACCGGGTTTAATGCCCGGATACGGTCAAAAAGGCCAGGCACAGCTTCGGCACAGTGTTCGAGGCGGTGGCGGGCGGCGGGGCGGGGATATTGCCCCTGGGCTTTTTCCAGGGCGATCAGGGCTGCCTCGATCGTACCGGGTTCGACGGCATGCAGCGCCACCTGGCCGCCTCTGCGGTGGACATCGAGGACAAGTTGGTCCAGGTCAGGTTGCGCGGGGAAGAGGCGGCCGGTTGCTTCACCAAGGACGATCTTGAGTCCGCCCATCCGCAGGGAGTCATCCCCGGCACGGAAATCCAGGCCGGCATCACGGAATCCAGGCATACGGTCAGCTCCGGACATGAGATAAACCCGGGGCAGTAAAAGGCCTTTTTCCTGGAAACGGTGGTAAAGCTGCCAGCGGGCGATGTCGTTAGTGACGGTGGCATCCTGCAGGGAAGTAAGGCCGGCGGCAAGTAACTGCCGGTTGGCGACCGTGATCCCCGCCGTCAATTCATCCTCAGCAAGGGACGGCATCACCCGGTAACGGATATAACCGAGCATGTCGAAGAGAACGCCGTCCGGCTCTCCGGTATGGATATCCCGCTGGATAAAACCGCCGGGGGGTTCGGGGGTGGCCATCCCGATGCCAGCCAGTTCAAGGGCGCGGGAATTGAGGACGCAGGCATGGAGCGAACGGTGGGATATTATGACGGGGTGATCGGGGGCGGCAGCATCGAGTTCCCCGCGGGTGGGGTGGCGCTTTTCGGCGAGGTTAAAATCGGAGTAACCGGAGCCGTTGATCCAGCGGCCGGGGGGCGTAACCTCCGCCTGGCGGCGGACAACCGCTTGGATATCAGTAATTGAACGGATACTAGGGCCGGACAGGTCCAGTGTCAACTGCTGGCGGAGGAACGAAAAGATATGGCAGTGAGCATCGATAAAGCCGGGGATGAGGGTACCGCCGGCGCAGTCGATGATGCGGGTGGCCGGGCCAAGCACGGGGTCGACATCCCCGGGATCCCCCACGGCCAGGACGCGGCCGTCCTGCACCGCCAGCGAGCGGGCAGCCGGGCAGGCGGGGTCCATGGTGATAACGGTAGCCCGGTGAAATACAAAAGCGGCACTTGCCATATCAGACTCTCTTATAGCCTTAATATGTAGTATAATGCATGAAATAAACGACAAAATCCAGTAAGGAGGAGGTGCAAATGAAAGACTTCAAGGCATTCATCATGCGCGGCAACGTGGTCGACATGGCCGTCGGTATCATTATCGGCGCGGCGTTCGGGCCGATCGTCTCGACATTGGTCAATAACATCATCATGCCGCCGATCGGCTTGCTGCTGGGCAAGGTAGACTTTGCCAACTTGTTCGTCGTCCTGAAAGAAGGGGCGACGGCGGCTCCTTATGCCTCCCTGAAGGCAGCCCAGGATGCCGGGGCGGTAGTGATTAGTTACGGATTATTCATCAATGCCGTAATTACTTTCCTGATCATTGCCCTGGTAGTATTCTTCTTAATCGTCAGACCAATCGCCAAGATGCGCGAACGCCAGGCAGCTAAAGAAGCACCAGCGGCGCCAACTACCAAAGAATGCCCATTCTGTTTCTCCCAGATCCCGGTTAAAGCAACCCGGTGTCCCAACTGCACATCAGCTCTGTCGAAATAAAAACAAACTTGTTAAGGAAACCATCTTGAGGCCTGAGTTAGCAAACCAGGCCTCATGTGCATCTTTTGCCATGACAGGCACGTTTGCGTATAATGATTGACTGACCATGAATAAAGTAATCGCCCTGGTGGGGATGGCGGGATCGGGGAAATCGGAAGTAGCGCGCCGTTTCGAAAAAGCGCACTATACCCGCGTGCGGTTCGGGGATATCACCGACCGGGAAATCTGCCAGCGGGGCTTACAATTAAACGAGCAGAACGAGCGGCAGGTACGGGAAACCCTGCGCCGGGAACACGGCATGGCCGCTTATGCCAGGCTGAACCTGCCGGTAATTGATAAAGCGCTGGAAAGTGGCAGTGTAATCGTGGACGGGTTGTATTCCTGGGAAGAGTACACCATGATGAAACAACACTACGGGGACAATCTGGTCCTGGTCGCCGTGTGGGCGTCCCCGGCCACCCGCTACCGGCGTCTGGCAAAACGTAAGGAACGGCCGTTAACCCGGGAGGAAGCGGCAGGGCGGGACCGGGCAGAGATCGAGCAAATCAACAAGGGCGGGCCCATCGCCATGGCCGACTTTACCATTATGAACGAAGCCACCCTGGAAGACCTCAGGAATAGTACAGAAAAAATCATCGAGGCACTGCAATGAAGACCAGCCGGCCTGATTTCGATACCTACATGCTTAAGATAGCGGCCGTAGTCGCCGAGCGGTCGACCTGCCTGCGGCACCACATGGGGGCAGTGGCGGTACGGGACAAGCATATCCTGGCCACAGGGTACAACGGAGCCCCGGCAGGGCTGAAAGACTGCCTGGAATTGGGCTGCCTGCGCAACGAACAGGGGATACCTTCAGGGCAGCGGACGGAGATATGCCGGGCGATCCATGCCGAGCAGAATGTCATCATCCAGGCAGCGCTGCACGGGGTAAGCCTGGAGGGGAGTACCATCTACTGCACGCATACGCCCTGCGTACTGTGCGCCAAGATGCTCATCAATGCCCGCATCAAGCGGTTTGTCAGTTCCGGGGAATATGCCGACAAGACCTTCATGGCATTATTCAAAGAAGCCGGGATCGATATCGATATCAAGGATAAACCGCCGCCACAGATCGAGAGGCTGGATTAGCAGACCGTCATATACGAGCTTAATTGACAGTGATATGGCACTGGAGTAGAATATCCTTGCTGGTCTATACACCGAGGAGGTTCTATTGCATGGTGGAGATGACGATTGACAGTATCCGGGTAAGCCTGATGAATTACCAGCGGGTGGTGATTTTGAAGGAGAAAGCGGCCGACCGCTATCTACCCATCTGGATAGGCCCATCAGAAGCCGATGCCATTGCCGTCAAACTCCAGGGCGCCAGCGTTCCCCGGCCTCTTACACACGACCTCCTGAGTTCCGTGGTCGAAACCTTAGGGGCTTCGGTAAACTCGATCATTGTAAACGACCTGAAGAACGACACTTTTTATGCCAAGATCATCCTGAATGTCGACGGAAAGCAACTGGAAGTCGATTCAAGGCCAAGCGACGCTTTGGCGCTGGCGGTACGCGTGGACGTACCCATCTATGTAGAAGATTCTGTGCTGGACAAAGCCGGCATACTACTTGATAAAGAAAGCGGCAAGCCTATCAGCGATGAGGAAGCCGCCGATCTCAGCCAGGGTAAGGCCGTAACCGAAGACGAGATGAAGAGGATGTCTGCTTTCAAAGACTTCATCAACAGCATCGATCTCTCCGACTTCGATAAGCGTAAATCCTGAAGAGCAAGGCAGTAACCGCTCATTAAGAATAACGCAGCCAAAGCCTGGGCAAAGGCCTGAAGGCCTGAAAGCTTATCAGGACTGATTGGGTTGTAAAGTAGACGCTTGTTTCGCTGTTAAGAGACAAGGCCGTTCTCGAGGTGGGAGACAGAGTCGGTCCCGGCAATAAAGCTACCGGAGGACGCTGCCTGAAGCAGCGAAAGCCTGGTATGCAGAGATGGCAGGCAGCACTTAGATTTATCGGGTTGGGATGGTTTATTGCCGCGTGCATTTTGTTGGGAGGATTCGGAGGGCGGTGGTTGGATAACCGTTTAAACACCGGGCCATTATTCACCGCGGCCGGCTTATTAGCCGGTACGGGGACAGCTTTTTTCGGTGTTTATCGCATGATCAAGCCTGGTATGAATAACAACAAACCGGACAAGGGGAAGGGATAGTGCCCAAAAAACGTAAGCTGCTGGGCTGTTCTTTCCCAGTCATCATCATTATCGGCATTGCAGCGCTAGGCCTGTTAGTGCTCGGCTTCCTATCCGGCCCTATCGGGAAAAGTATGATGCCCGGTGTCTACGACAGCCTGCCGAGTTTCTTGAAATTACACGAACCTGTAGTAGAACTCCCTGCTGAAGTGATTTTCGAAATATTCGGGCTGCCCATCACGAATTCGATACTGGCCACCTGGCTCACCATCATCGTCCTGGGGCTGCTGGTCCTCTTTATCTCGCGGAAAATCCGCCCGGTACCCCACCGCTGGCAGATGCTGTTGGAATTCGGTCTGGGCTGGCTGCTGGGCTTTTGCCAGCGGGTAGCGGGAGAGAAAAACGGCCGCCGCTTCTTCCCCGTGGTAACGACGATCTTCCTGTTCGTGATGTTCAATGCCTGGTTGAGCTTGCTGCCGGGCTTCGGTTCGATCACCATCGTCAATCCGGAGGGGCACACGGTACACCTGCTGCGGGGCGCCAACACCGATATCAATACCCCGCTGGCGCTGGCCCTGGTCTCTTTCGCGGTAGTGCTGTATTTTGGTTTGCGGTCGCTGGGCATCAAATACCTGGCCACCTATTTCAATTTTGGCAAGATGTTCGGCGGCTTCGGCAAGCTGTTCCGGGGTAATATCAAGGGAGCGCTGGGAGGCATCTTCACCGGCATCATCGATATCTTCATCGGCTTGGTGGAGTTACTCAGCATGTTCGTCCGCATCGTCAGCTTTACTTTCCGTCTCTTCGGGAACATGACGGCTGGCGAAATACTGCTTTTGATGACGGCCTTCCTGATACCGATGCTGTTTGCGATACCTTTTTACGGTCTGGAATTACTGGTAGGTTTGATACAGGCCCTGATCTTCAGCGGACTAACGCTGGTGTTCATGACCCTGGCGGTGTCATCACACGGGGAGGAACACCACTAATGTTAAAACTGAAAGCTACAGATAGAGGAGGAACACCTGATGGATGCTGAAGTTATGAAAATGCTGGCTGTAGGGATGGCTGCCGGGCTCGGTATGCTGGGTCCGGCGCTGGGCCTGGGGCTGGTCGGATACGGGGCACTGACCGGGATATCCCGGAACCCGGAAGCCGCCGGTTCGATCTTCACCAACATGATCCTGGTAGCGGCCTTCATCGAAGCCCTGGGTATCTACGTCCTGATCATCGGTATTATCATGTCGCCGTTGATGAGTTAAGGAACCGGATAAAAGGTAAGTTTACTGGAAATTTGTACACGACCGAGGTAAGTCGATAGGGGGTGACCTATGAACCAGGAAGGACTGCCAATGTCCATTGCCGTATTATTTGCTGGAGCGATCCTGGGCGCCAGTATCGTAGCCGCCGCCATTCTGGCTGCGATCCTGTTTGCTCCGGGAGCATAGGGGCCTGATTATGGGGGAAGCTCTAGGACAACTTGGAATATCGTTACCCAATCTGATAATGCAAATTATCAACTTTGGCATACTATTCCTGCTGCTGTACCTGTTCGCCTATAAACCGATCCTGCGGATGCTGGACCAGCGGGCCCAGAAGATCAAGGAAAGTATGGACCAATCGGACCTGGTGAAAGACCAGGCCGCCAGGGCTGCCGAGGAATCGAAACGGATCGTCGAGGCCGGCATCAAGGAAGGCCAGGAATTGATTGCCCGGGCTACACGCGCCGGAGACGAATTGAAGCAGCAGTCACAGCAGAAGGCCCAGGAAGAAGCCCAGGCCCTGGTCAGTCGAGCCAGGGGCGAGATCCAGCAGGAGCGTGATGAAGCCATCGGGGCGCTGCGCCGGGAATTCGCCGATCTGACGATCCAGGCAGCCGAGAAAGTGATCGATAAATCTCTGGACAAAAACGCACACCGGGACATCATCGAGAAAGTACTTGAAGAAGCCGGAACACTAAAACAGGAGTAACGAACGACCAGTGGCCAGTTCGGCACAAGCAAAGCGGTACGCCCAGGCGGTCTTCCAGATCGCCCGGGAAAATAGTACCTTTGAGAAATGGGCCGGGGACCTGGCAGCCCTGACGGGGTTGCTGCAGGACCATGCTTTCGTACAGGCACTGGCAACACCCAACCTGACGGCGGCAGACAAGGCACTGCTGCTAAAAGACCGGTACCCGCAGGCGGGGCTGCTGGCCATCAACCTGGCGGGGCTGCTGTTGAGCAGAGGGCGGTTAAGCCTGCTGCCGGGGATCTATGATGAAATGCAGCGGTTATATGATGAATACCGGGGCATTCAAAAGGCAGAGGTAACCACGGCGGTAGAGTTGAGTCGTGAAGAACGCGAGCAAGTAGAAAAACGCCTGTCGGTGATCACCGGCAAAAACATCAGTGTGACGGCCAAAGTAGATCCGGCGCTGGTAGGGGGCCTGATTGCCCGTTTCGACGGGAAGCTGCTGGATGCGAGTACCAGGAGCCGGCTGGAAGCATTGAAAAAGGAGATCAGCCAGGCACCCGGATAATTAATTAGTTGACGAAAGAACTCCCGGAGAGAGGCAAGCGCCACCCTGTACCAGGGAGCCGGCCCGGAGAGACGAGGCCGGCCAGCGGAGCCCCGGGAGGATGAGGTAGGCATATGACGACACGCGGGCAAGATATCGTTTCAGTTATCAAACAACAGATTGAGCAGTTCGGAAAAGGCACGACCAGCTTTGTCGACGTGGGTACCGTAGTCGAAGTCGGCGACGGCATCGCCCGCATCCACGGACTGGCACAGGCCAGGTACAACGAACTGCTGCAGTTCCCCCATGACGTGATGGGCATCGCCATGAACCTGGAAGAGGACAATGTCTCCGCCATCGTGGTGGGCGACTATGCCAGGATCAAGGAAGGCGACGAGGTCAGGTGCACCGGCAGGATCGCCGAAGTACCGGTTGGGCCGGCCCTGCTGGGACGCGTGGTCGACCCGCAGGGACGGCCGCTGGATGGGAAAGGGCCGGTTAAAGCCGAGAAGATGAGGGCCATCGAACGGGTAGCACCGAATGTGGCCACCCGCGGTAAGGTTAACAGCCCGGTACAGACCGGCATCAAGGCGATCGACGGGGTAATCCCGATCGGCCGCGGGCAGCGGGAACTGATCATCGGCGACCGTTCAACCGGGAAGACGACCCTGACCATCGACACCATCATCAACCAGAAAGGCGGCGACCTTTTCTGCGTTTATGTCGCTATCGGCCAGAAAGCCTCGAAGGTGGCCCGGTTGGTGGCGACGCTGGAACAATATGGCGCCATGGCACATACG
>CAZSHH010000006.1:0-26208 GCA_964606525.1 uncultured Dehalococcoidales bacterium | reverse complement strand
CAACGCCTCCGACTCGGTCGCCCTGCAATACCTGGCACCCTATTCCGGCTGTGCCATCGGTGAAGAATACATGGAACAGGGCAAAGACGCCCTGGTGATATATGACGACCTCTCCAAACATGCCTGGTCATACCGGCAGATGTCTCTGCTGCTGCGGCGGCCGCCGGGACGTGAAGCTTACCCGGGCGATGTGTTTTATCTGCACAGCCGCCTGCTGGAAAGGGCGGCCAAACTATCGCAGGAACTGGGAGGCGGGTCGCTGACAGCGCTGCCGATTATCGAGACCCAGGCCGGCGACCTTTCCGCCTACGTGCCGACGAACGTGATTTCCATCACCGACGGGCAGATATACGTAGAATCCGACCTTTTCAACGCCGGGCAGCGGCCGGCCTTGAACGTGGGTTTATCGGTTTCCCGCGTCGGCAGCAATGCCCAGACCAAGGCGATGAAGCAGGTGGCAGGGCGGTTAAGGCTGGAACTGGCCCAATACCGGGAACTGGCCGCTTTTGCCCAGTTCGGGACATCGGAACTGGATGCCGCGACACAGGCGCAGCTGGAACGGGGGCGCCGCATCACCGAAATCCTGAAACAAGGGCAATATGTGCCTATGAGCCTGGAGAAACAGGTGACCATCATCTATGCCGCCGTCAACGGATACCTGGACAGCATAGCGGTGGACAAGATAGCCGGTTTTGAAACCGAGTTATTGAAATTCATGGATATTACCTATCCTGAAATTGGGCAAACCATCGCCCGGACGAAGGAATTGAACAAGGATACCGAAGAAAAACTCAAGAATGCGATACAGCAATTCAACACGAGTTTCAAATAACGATGCATAAACATATTTCTTACATGACAAGAGGCGGCACAAATGGCTAACATGCGTTTGATCCGCCGGCGCATCACCGGCGTACAGAGCATCGCCAAGATAACCCGCGCCATGGAAATGATCGCTACTTCCAAGATGCGCAAGACCCAGGAGCGGGGGCTGGCGGGGCGGCCGTATGCTGAGAAGATCCAGCAAGTGATATCAGACCTGGCTGCGATACCGGGAGATGGGGCGGCACTGCACCCGCTGCTGCAGCACCGTGAGTTAAAAAATATCGCCATCGTACATATCACGACCGACCGCGGGCAAGTGGGTGGGCTCAACGCCAATATCAACCGCAGTGCGGCGAATTTTATATTGGAACAGACCGCTCCGGTGAGTTTTATCTGCGTGGGCCGTAAGGGCATCGATTTTATGCGGCGCTACGGCCGGGACATCAGGGCTGAGTTCACCAAGCTGGGGGACCACCCCGGCTTACTGGACACCCTGCCGATATCACGGATCATCATCGACGATTTTACCGGCGGGCAGATCGATGCCGCTTATATTTCGTATACTGAATTCATCTCTACCCTGACACAGCGGCCGGTGATGCAGCAAATCCTGCCGGTCAAACCCGCAGAACTACCCCGGTCAACGAATGTGGATTACATCTACGAACCGGATGCCGCGAGCGTACTGGCCGGGCTGCTGCCCCGCTTCGTAGAAATGGAAATATACCACGCCATACTGGAGGCGATCGCCAGCGAGCAATCAGCCCGTATGGTGGCGATGCGCAACGCGACACAGAATGCCAAAGACCTGGTCAGCGAACTAACCCTGATGTACAACAAGGCCCGCCAGGAATCCATCACCAGGGAACTGCTGGATATCACGGCAGGCGTCTCGGCGTTGTCAGGGGAAGACTAAACAAACCAGTCAGCATAATATCGAGGTGAGATATGGCTACAGGTAAAGTGGTGCAGGTGATCGGTACGGTGGTGGACGTCCAGTTCCCGCCGAACCAGCTGCCGGCCCTTTTTAACGCAATCGAAATCAATACCGGGGAGAACAAAATGGTCCTGGAAGTCCAGGAACATGTCGGCAACAACTGGGTACGCTGCCTGTCATTCTCGCCGACGGAAGGACTGCAGCGAGGGATCGAGGCTGTAGATACAGGAGCACCGTTAAGAGTACCGGTGGGACGAAAGACCCTGGGACGGTTATTCGACGTGATGGGCAATCCCCTGGACAGCATGGGAGATGTGGGCGCGGAGGAGAGGTGGGGGATTCACCGGACGCCGCCGACGATCGAGGAACAGGCCACCAAGACGGAAGTTCTGGAAACCGGGCTGAAAGTCATCGACCTGGTCGCCCCGTTCACCAAGGGCGGTAAAGTAGGGGCGTACGGCGGTGCTGGGGTGGGGAAAACCGTCATCATCCAGGAACTCATCCGTAATATCGCCACCGAACACGGCGGCTTCTCGGTCTTTGCCGGCATCGGAGAACGGTCGCGTGAAGGCAACGACCTGTGGGTCGAAATGAAAGAATCGGGAGTCATCGAAAAAACAACCCTGGTTTTCGGGCAGATGAACGAACCGCCGGCTGTACGCCTGCGCATCGGCCTGACCGGGCTGACCATGGCGGAATATTTCCGCGATGTCGAAGGGCAGGACGTCCTGCTGTTTATCGATAATATCTACCGCTATACCCTGGCCGGTATGGAAGTATCGGCGCTGCTGGGGCGCATGCCCTCGGCCGTAGGCTACCAACCGACACTGGCCACCGAAGTAGGTGAACTGGAAGAGCGCATCACCTCGACGAAGAAAGGTTCGATCACCTCATTCCAGGCGGTATACGTCCCGGCGGACGATTATACCGATCCGGGGGTGGCCACCACCTTCGGCCACCTGGATGCGGTCATCGCCCTGGAACGCTCGATCGCCGAACAGGGGTTGTATCCGGCGGTAGACCCGCTGGCCTCAACCTCCCGCATCCTGACGGCGGAAATCGTCGGGGCGGAACACCACACGGTTGCCCGGGAAGTGCAGCGGGTATTACAGAGATATAAGGACCTGCAGGACGTGATCGCCATCCTGGGTATTGAGGAACTCAGCGATGAAGACAAGCTGACGGTAGCCCGGGCACGGCGCATCCAGCGGTTCCTCTCGCAGCCGATGTTCGTCTCCGAAGTCTTCACCGGCCGGCCGGGGGTCTATGTTCCTGTGGCCGAGACGGTGCGCGGCTTCAAGGAAATCCTGGAAGGTAAGCACGATACCCTGCCGGAACAGGCTTTCTTCATGGCGGGGACGATCGATGACGTAGTGCAGAGAGCGAAGGCCATGGGAGGCGCGTAATGTCGCCTATTATAGTGGACATCGTAACCGCCGAGCGGGTGGTCTATTCAGATGAAGCGGATATCGTGATCGCTCCCGGTACCGAGGGTGAACTGGGTATCTTGCCGAACCATGCCCCGCTGATGACCACACTGCAGCCAGGCGAACTGGTGATGCGGAAGGGCGGGGAGGAATATTCGCTGGCGATCTCCGGGGGCTTCTTGGAAGTGCGGCCGGACCGGATCATCGTGCTGGCAGACGCCGCAGAACGAGCTGACGAAATTGACCTGGCGCGAGCCGAGGTGGCGAGGCAGCGGGCTAAGGAACGTATCACGAAGCATGAGTTGGGGGTAGATACCGCCCAGGCCGAAGCCTCCTTGAGGCGTGCTTTAGCGAGGATCAGGGTAGCGCAAAAACGGCGCCGCCGGACCACGATATAATACCGGTTTTCCCTCCAGCCGAAGCGGACTGCTTACTCGAGAGCATATAAGTTGCCGTCTGATGAGCCGATGTATATCACGCCGTCGGCAACAGTCGGCGAAGCGAGAATACTGCCGCCGGTAGCGTACTGCCATGCTAACTTGCCGGAGGTAGAATCCACGGCATAGAGACTGCCATCGGTGCTGCCGAAGATGACCGTGGAGTCGAGTAAGGCAGGACTGGAAACGATCTTGCCGTTGGTGGGGTAAGTCCAGGCAGTCTTACGCTGTGCCAGGTCGATGCAGTAAAGGCTGGTACCGGCATTCATATACAGGCTATCAGTAGACAAAGCCGGGGTAGAATCCATGGCCTGGAACACGCGCATACCCCAGAGAAAACCGGATTGGGCAGGCGGGGTAGGCGCCAGTCCCCAGGCCCATATCTGGATCCAGATCGGTTTCATTTCATATTCAAGCAGCCAATTACGGTTGTTGCCTTTGAAGACATAAACATCACCCTTAAAATTGGAGATATAGGCGGTGGACCCGGAAACCGCCGGCGTACCATATGTTGAATCATAGACCCGGAAGCGCAGCCGGGGGGCACCATTGTTGGCATTCAGGACATAAACATATTCGACGCCGCAGCCGACATATACCATGCCGTTGACGACGGCCGGGGAAGCACCAACGGCGCCGTTAGCATAAAATTTCCAGATCTGTTTTCCGGTAGCGGCATCCAGGGCATAGACATGATAGTCATCAGCGCCGAAAAAGACCTTGCCATCGGCAACCGCCGGAGAGGAAACCACCGGGTAAGGGGTTTCGAAACGCCAGATCTCCTGGCCGGTCAAGGCATCCAGGGCATACATATTACCGTCATTGGAGCCGAAATAGACGACCCCGCCGACCACCGCCGGAGAGGATTCGACCCGGCTGCCGGTAAGAAACGACCATTTTTCGACTCCGGTTTCGGCATCGATTGCATGTAATTTCCAATCCCGGCAGCCAAAATAGACCACGCCGTTGGCCACGGAAGCGGAAGAACGGATGACGGCACCGGCATTGAAAGTCCATTTCACCTTGCCCGTGGGTACGATATCGGTCGGCCCGCTGACACCGGAATTCGTGAGGTCATGGCGGAACATCGACCATTCGCCGGGCTGCGAACTGGAATTGACTTCAGCTTTTATGGGCGCCATAACATCAGAATACTTATACAGCGACCACAAGACAGCGGCGACAACCAGCGCGATACAGGCGGCAGCAAGACCCAGCTTAATTAAGAGCTTACGCCGATGGACACGGTTTATTAGCGTCTGCTGGTAAGCGGGCAAGTCAGCCTTGGATATTTGGAGTTGAGCCCCCAGGGCTGCTCCCCAGCAGTATTTACAGTATTTCGTGCCGGCCGGATTAGCCTTATAGCAGACCGGACACACAACCCAGAATTCATTTTTCGGGTTTGAACCCATCCCACTCTCCGAACAGCATCCTAGATTTTAATCGCGACATCATCGAGACCTATGCCAGAAGAGTCTTGAGGCAGGTGAACGGATATAGAAAGGCAACCAGTCCAAAATCCCGGTAAGCAAGTAACTTACCGGGAAATATATCCCAGAGCAAACGAGGGCAGGAACGGTTAGACGATCTCGAGAGTTGCTCGAGTTCCGGTCTTTGCCGCCTTAACCCGGATAAGGGTACGCATAGCCTCAGCGATTCTACCCTGCTTGCCAATGACTCTTCCTTTGTCATCATCAGCGACTTTAAGCTTGAGAACTATGCCCTGTTCAGTCTGTTCCTCGGTGACTTCTACCTGTTCCGGAGCGTTCACGATAGCTTTGGCAATGAACTCGACTAGTTCCTTCATGACTTTTCCTCGCTTGTAACGGATTTAGCTGGGATTAAGCCTGCCTTGGACAAAAGTCTAGCGGCAGCAGCTGTAGGTTGAGCTCCGTGACTGAGCCAGTAAGAAGCCTTGTCATTATCAATGACCACGGTTTCCGGCTGAGTAAGGGGATCGTAATGGCCTAAGATGGCCAGGAACGCCCCATCGCGGGGAGACTGAGAATCGACAGCAACGAGTCGGTAGCTGGGCTGGTTTTTGCCTCCGGTCTTACGTAATCTAATTTTAACCATAATCGTATATCATTATGCGCTATAAGAAAGCGCCTGTCAAGAATATAGTACCATCGTGTTGTCAAGCATGAATTCAGCGGATATAATCGGGGAATGAAAGCCCGAGAAATGCACAGTTGGCAAATGACCATACCCGAGGCACGCAAGCTGCAGCTCCGGCTGGCAGGAGAGGTCATCAGCCAGGGTACGATCGATAAACCGCGTTTGATCGGTGGGCTGGACATATCCGTACCGCGGGGCAGGCCGGCGCGCGCCGCGGCAGTAGTACTGACATATCCCGGAATGACAGTAGTCGAAGTGAAAACGCTGGAAGCTGAGCCGCCTTTCCCTTACATCCCCGGCCTGTTGAGTTTCCGCGAGGCACCACTGCTGCTGGCATTATGCGAAAGGTTGGAAAAGACGCCGGACCTGATAATGGTCGATGGACAGGGAATCGCCCACCCCCGCCGTTTCGGCATCGCGTCGCACCTGGGATTGCTGCTGGATATCCCCACCATCGGCTGTGCCAAATCCAGGTTATGCGGGGAATACAAGATGCCGGGGGAAGCGGCCGCCAGCTATACGGAGTTGACCGACAGGGGAGAAGTGATCGGAGCAGTGCTGCGCACGAAACAGGGGACTAGGCCGTTATTCATATCAGTAGGTCACCGGACTGACCTGATGACGGCGGTGGCATACGTAACAGCCTGCTGCCGCGGCTACCGGATACCGCAGCCAACACGGCTGGCGCACCTGGCCGCGGGAGGCAATCTGGAAATGGTTAGCCGCATTGAAGCAGCACGAACACACTAAATAGTGATACAATAGTGAATGATGGTACCAACGGTGCTGGTGAAAACCTGTCCGGGAAGTATACGAAAATTTATAAGCCGTTTGAACAGCGTTAAGGGAGGTTACCTGCCGTGGAAATGAGCGAACAGCTCAATGATCTTCAAAAGAGAATAACATTAGCCCTGGAGCGTCTTTGACATACCAACCAGGGAATCTGAGATAAACCAACTGGAGAAAAAATCGACTGCTCCCGATTTCTGGACGGACACCAATGCCGCCAAGCACCTGATGCGGGAGTTGGCGGACAAGAAAAAACTGGCCGGCCAGTGGCGGGATATCGAAAAGAGGCTCAAAGATACGGCGGAACTGGCGGCAATCGTCCAGGAAGACGATCCCCTGGCAGGGGAGGTGGCCGCCGACCTGGACCGCATTTCATCCCGGCTCGATGAAATGGAGCTGGAAGCGGCATTCACGGGCGAGTTCGATTCGCGAAATGCCCTGTTGAGCATCCATGCGGGCGCAGGAGGCACCGAGTCGCAGGACTGGGTAGAGATGCTGATGCGGATGTACCTGCGCTGGGCGGAGGGGCGGGGTTTCAAGACGGAGATATTGGAATCGACTCCGGGGGAAGAAGCCGGGATCAAAACGGTAACTATCAGCCTCTCCGGCGATTATGCTTATGGCTATGTGAAATCGGAACATGGGGTACACCGGCTGGTGCGGTTATCGCCGTTCGACGCCGACCATGCCCGGCACACGTCCTTTGCCTTGGTCGAGGTCATGCCGGAGGCGGAGGGCGGGGTCGATGTCACCATCGATCCCGAGGACTTGAAAGTGGAATTTTTCCGTTCCAGCGGCCCCGGTGGGCAGCACATGCAGAAATCGAGTACCGCGGTGCGGCTGACACACCTGCCGTCGGGACTGGTCGTGACCTGCCAGAGCGAGCGCTCGCAGCACCAGAATAAGGATATCGCCATGCGCATACTGCAGTCCCGGCTGCTGGATGCTGAACTGCGGCGGCAAGCCGAGGAGCGGGCAAAGATAAAGGGAAAGCGGATCAATGCGGGGTGGGGGAACCAGATCCGCAGTTATGTACTGCATCCCTACCGGATGATCAAAGACCACCGCACCGATTTCCAGGCCGGCAACACCGATGCCGTACTTGCCGGGGACCTGGACGACTTCATACGGGCATATTTAAGAAGCACCGTAGGGGAGGATCTGTGATAAGAAGAATAATTTTCAGCATTACCGCCGTACTGCTGGCCGTGATCGTCGTATGCCCGGCCGTACAACCGGCGGTAGCACAAAGCCAGGACAGCATCAAGGTGACCGGCAGCGAAGCTAAAGTCAACTTTCCGCTGCAATTAAACTTCAGCTTGAAAGCACAGAGCGGGGCAGCCATCACCGACATCCGCCTGCGTTATAACATTGCCCAGGAAAGCTTTGCCACGGTAACAGCCGAAGCCTACGTCGTATTTGCCCCGGCAAGTACCGTCGATGTCCAGTATTCACTTGATATGAGAAAGACCGGCGGGCTGCCGCCGGGAGTAAAGTTGAACTATTGGTGGGTGATCAGGGATGCCGCAGGAGGCATACTGGAGACAAAGCCGGCGAGCCTCGGCTTCGACGATACCCGGTATAAGTGGCAGGAGATCCATGATGGGATGGTGAACATCTACTGGTATTCCGGCAGTACCGAATTCGCTTATGAGTTGATGTTCACCGCCCGGGAAGCCCTGGAAAAACTGGCCCGGGACACCGGGGCGGAAGTGAACAAACCGATCAACATGTATGTCTATGCCTCGACCCAGGACCTGCTGGGTGCTTTAATATATCCTTACGAATGGACCGGGGCTGTCACCTATTCACAGTTCAATACCATCGCCATCGGGCTGCAGCCGTCGAACCTGGAGTGGGGAAGGATGGCGGTCGCCCACGAACTGTCGCATGTGGCGATATACCAGGTAACCGCGAATCCATATAATGACCTGCCGCGGTGGTTGGACGAAGGCCTGGCCGTGTATGCGGAAGGGGTGGTGGACGTCGCCTTCAGCACCGCCCTGTATAATGCCGTACAGAGTAACAGCCTGATATCGGTACGCAGCCTGGCCAGCCCCTTCTCGGCAGACTCCAAATTAGCCTCGTTATCGTACGGCGAGAGCTTCAGTATCGTGGAGTACCTGATTTCCACTTATGGGCAAGACAAAATGCTGGAACTGCTGACGGTATTTCAGCAGGGCAGCACCTATGACTCAGCCCTGCTGAAAGTCTACGGCTTCGATACCGAAGGGCTGGACACTGCCTGGCGGCAATACGTCAACGAACGCTATAAAAAGGTCAAAACCACGGGAGTAACGGCATAGCCAAATCGTTTACGATCCGGGACCTGCCGGTATCGGAGCGGCCGCGGGAGCGGTTGCAGGAACAGGGAGAGGGGAAGCTGACGGTACCGGAATTGCTGGCGGTGCTCCTGGGGCGGGGCATCGCCAACGAATCGGTAACGGTCACGGTACAGCGTTTGCTGAGTCATTTCGGGGGGTTGGAGGGAGTGGCGGAGGCCTCAATGGAAGAACTAATGGTAGTGCGGGGGATCGGGACGGCTAAAGCAGCCCAGCTCAAGGCCGCCTTCGAACTCGCAAAGCGGCTGGAGAAGGCAAAGGCTGACCGAAAGCCCGTAAAACGGGAACGGGTTAAAAAGCCGGAAGAAGTATTCGAGCTGGTCAAGGGGTGGCTGGCGGGGAAGAAGGAAGAACACTTCCTGGCGGTGTTCCTGAACATCCGCGGCCATGTCATCAAGACCGAAGAGGTATCGATGGGCAGCCTGGACGCCAGCATCGTCCACCCGCGGGAACTCTTTCTGAAAGCAATGCGGGCTACGGCAGCCTCGGTAGTGCTGGTGCACAACCACCCTTCCGGGGACCCGGAACCGTCAGTGGAGGATATCAAACTGACGAAGCGCCTGGTGGAGGTGGGGGAGTTGGTGGGGATAGAGGTGCTGGACCACGTGATCGTGGGGGAAGATACGTTCGCCAGCCTGAAGCGAGCGGGTAAGATGTAACGTAATTGGTCAAAATTATGTTGCAGGGAAAATCCTCACCCCTCAAATTAACTCAGTCTCGCTAAAGACAATAAAAAACCTCATCCTGCTACCAGTCGGGCGGGCCGACCTGCCGCTGTTGATCATATATGTCGTTATAGAAAACCGTACCGAAAGTCTTGATGATCTCCCATCTTTTTTCATTTCTTGGTTCATCAGGGCAGGCACGCATGATGGCATCATGCCGGGCTTTAAAACCGGCCTTGAATTCAGGATGGGTAATGATAAACAGGTCGTTATTGCGGATCCCGCGCAGGACGCGTTCTCCAGTTTCCAGTGGGTCCATCCAGACGACCGGGTCCCGGGGCGGAGGGGTAGATTGTCCGTCTCCAGCCGGCGGCGGGGTTTCATTTTCGTTTTTGAGATGCGCCGGACGATTTTCAAATGAAGACTGGCCAAGGTTGGTCAGGGTCGGGCCGGGGACGAGGACGGAAGCCCCGATATTTTTGTCCTGGAGTTCCGTCGCCAGGGCTTCCATCATGCCGGCGACGGCGAATTTGGTCGTGCAATATATGATCGAGACCCCGGTGGCGGCAATGCCGTTGGTGGAGGAAGTGGCCACGATATGCCCGCCTTCGCCGTGCTTCAGGATGCGGGGGAGAATGGTGACCAGGCCATTGATCACACCACCCAGGTTGACGCCCATACTGTAGTCCCAGTCTTTATAGGTAAGATCCTGGACCGCCCCCATGGAACCGATCCCGGCATTATTGACCAGGACATGGATCTTACCGAAGACGGCTTCAGCTTCATCGGCCGCCTTAGCATAGGCAACGCGGTCGGTAACATCCAGCTTAATGGGATGACAGGGGAGTTTATTGGCATGGAAATATGTCATAGCTTCATCCAGGGCACGCTGCCGGGCATCAGCGATGGCCACTTTCATGCCGTATTTGGTACAGGCTTTGGCAATACCCAACCCGATACCGCTGGCACCGCCGGTGATGAATGCTACTTTCCCTTTCAGTTCTTTCATAACCATCCCCTTATATCTATTCCCGGGATACCAAAATATCTTGTTTTCCTCGTACCTGCGCCCTATCCTTCCAGGACCGGCAGCAAGATGCACGAGGGATGGGCATCATCGTGCCAGATGGTCTGGTGCGCCGGCTGGCCGCCGGTGGCAGCTCCGGGGTCTGCGGTGGTATTCCAGTTCCGGTCCCACCTGGGGAAGCTGCTGCTGGTGACCTGGACCACGATGCGGTGGCCGGGTTTAAAGACATGGGCCACCGACCAGAGGTCCACCTTCAGGTTATAAACCTCGCCCGGTTTAAGCCAGGTTGCTTTCTGTAAAGAGTCCCGGTAGCGCGCCCGGAGGATGCCGTCGCAAAGGTTATGCATATAGCCGTCCGGATGCCGGTCGATCAGCCGTACCACAAAATCGGTATCCGGGGCAGACGAGGAAATCCACAAATCAGCGGTGATACAGCCGGCGGCAGCCAGGGGTTTTTCCAAGGGGCGGCCGGTAAAAGTCAGGACGTCCGGGTGGGCACTCAAGGGACGCTGGTCCCGCACCCCGGGCAGGGCCAGCATGATGTTGCCACCCACTGTCGGGACAGGGTTTAACGGGTCATAGGTATAAGCGGAGGAACCATCATTGATACCGGGTTTGGTAAAATCCAGGCTGCTATTAGCCCCAAGATACAGGGCTGTATCTTTAGCTCGCGGCGGCGGCCAGTCTGACATGGTGACCCACCGGTTATCTCCGGTCATGAAGACAAAGGCCGGAGCGGCAGTATCGGTCCCGTTGTCTATGCCTTTCAACCAGTGGTCGAACCAGCGGACCTGGACCTCCGGTACCAGTAAAGCCCCGCTCCCCCGCGCTCCGAAGTTCATCTCACCGACCATCATGCCGGGGGCGGCAGCCATCACGCCGTGCGTCCACGGCCCCACCAGCAATTGAGATTGTTTAGCTTTGCCACGGCCATCTTTCCGGGCGCCGATATAGTTGTCCAGCGTGTACTGTTGGAAGACGTCATACCAGCCGGCGATATTAAGCGAAGGAACATCGACTTCAGAGTAATCAACTTTCATGCCCGGCTGCTGATTACCCGGGCCGAGGTCAAGCAGGACGCCGATGATATCCGCCAGCCCGGCCTTTGCCAGAGGTTCGAGACGGCGCAGGGGCAACTCTTTATAACCATCTCCGGTCAAGGTATCCATGTAATCAATGATGCTGTTCATCACGGCCGCAATTTCGCCTGGCGACTTTCCCGCCGCCGTCATTTCCCGCGTCAGCTTACCCATGCTCATCTGCAAGTGCCACTGCAGGGTATCGCCCAACTCAAAAGCCCCGCCCCGGAAACGCATCCCAGAGTAATCGGACCAGGTCTGAGTGGGGGCGATCGCCCGCAGGTGGGGCGGCCGTCGCAGGGCAGCAGACCACTGCGTCCAACCAAGGTAAGAAACGCCGGTCATACCTACGGCGCCCGTCGAATAAGGCAGCGCCGCCGCCCATTCGACCGCATCGTAACCGTCATCGCCTTCATGAAAACAATAGTCGAACTGGCCTTCGGAAGTGAAGGTCCCCCGGCAATCCTGGATAATGACCACGTAACCGGCCTGGACCAGGGCCCAGGTATTTTGAAAAACAATGGCTTGCTTGCCGTAGGGTAAACGGGTCAACAGCACGGGGTAGCGCCCCGGGGCAGAGGGGCGGTAGACATCAGCATACAGGGTTACGCCATCACGCATGCGGGCGGGGACATTCTGTTCGACAATGACCGTATTCATTAACTACCCCCTCAGTAAAACTCGGTATTCGTCAGCCATACGGCTGCAGTCGAACCTTACCTCCAGGCATCGATACTGTAAGCATCGTGGTGCCCTCCGGTGAAGCGGGCAGTCTGGGTTTCCTCCATATTGAAAACGATGACGTTATAACTCTTGAAGGGATCATCGCCGCCGGCCGGTACCATATAATCTTCAGGCAGTTCTTTCCAGGGTTTCCCAGAGGTGCTTTCGATACCCAACCAGCCGTTAGTACGGAAATCAGGGGTACCGCGGACACGGTATTTACTCACCGGTTCGAAACTCTTCTTCCAGAAAAATTCGTAGATGGATTGTTTAGTCTTAAATCCGTAATTATACATATCCATGGCAATCTGAGGGGTCATAGCAATGGTAAAACCACCTTCCCGGCAAGCCCAGATATCTTTACATAAAAATTCCAGGTAGTTATGCGGCCCTACAACGCCTTTAACCCCGAGATACCTAGCGATGGCACCGTGGCCGGTCCTCTGAAGAGACCGGTATACACCCGGCATATGCTCCTGGCCGATACCCCAGGCATTCGAGCTGTGGGAGATGGGGATGGTCATGATAACGCTCTCATTTTTCTGATAACCGAATTCCTCATTCAACCCCGGCCAACCCGGCGGTAAACCTTCCGCATATTCACCGAGAACCATGCCGCCGTTCAGGACCGGGCTGCCCACAGTCGTTATTGTAGTCACGGTTTCTTTATAACCGCCCAGGTTTCGCCACAGCAGGCTACCCAGGCGCGCCAGGGCTTTATTGACGGGATTACCCTGGCCGAAGATATTATTGGTAACATTCAGTCCGATTTCCTTAATAATCGGCCCACTCACGATGAAAGCCCCACCTCCACCCCGGCCATCGCCGGTACCACCACCAGATTCGGCAATGGCTAAAGCTACAGGGAATTGGTCCGGCCGGCAGCCGGCCATGACCGCATTCACAGCTACCTGTTCGACGGTCGCCTGCCGGAACATCGGCAGGAACTGGACTACTTCTCCTTTCTTTTTTTGAACCGCTTTGCGGATGGCGTCACTGGCACTGATTTCGATATCTTTCTGGATAGTAATCAACTCGTCAGGTTTGTGAGAAGTACCGGCCAGCATTTCTTTTACCCGTCGTTCGGTAGGAATGACTACCGGCAAACCATCGGTGTATTTACAGAAAGGAGTATCAAGGCAGCCAGGAAGATTTTCAGTCTGGTTGTAGAATTTTTCCGCCTCCTCGAGAGTGCCTTTAAAGAGTATCCGGGGTTCTTTGACCTTCCATTCGCCGGTTTTCTTTTCTTTGGCCGAAACGGGACGGGTCAGAGCATCAAGCAGCGGCTGTAAAACTTTATTTGCTTCCTCGACACCGCCCGGGGATTTACGGTCGGCTTCAACGGTACGAAGATGAGGAACACCATATAGTTTTAAGTCATTCTGGATTTTGCCTCGTTGTTCATGATAATGCAGGAGAACGGTCGGGATGCCTGATTGTTCGAGATCGGCTAAATAAGGCAACTGCCTATTGACGGCGCCGTGTCACCAGCAGACACCGAGTATCACGGCGTCGGTGGTCTTCTTTTCCTCCTCAGTTAGTTCCAGGGGGACAATATGATATCTCTTTTTAACCGTCCAATTGACGCCGGGATAATCGGATTTTAACTTCTTTTCCAGGGGTACCCAGATATCCGCTTCGCCGCAGATACAGAGATGGATCGTCTTTCCTTCCAGGGTATCCAGACGCGGGGCTAAAGCGAATTGGGGAACCGGTTCATCGATACCGACAGGATTGAGACATTTATATGTTCTTTCTCTATATTCCGCCATAGCTACCTCCCTGAATGGATTTTGTATTCACCATAATACACACACCAAGTATGAATCATCATTTCTGCTTTAGACGACTCCCGGCCGGTAGAGAAACCTGCCGGTAAGCTGTGATGACTACCGGATACCGGTCAAGTTAGTTTGCCGGCTCAAGGTCTCTTTCCGCAAAGCGGTTAACAGCACGTGACCGTACCGATTGAAATTCCACCATGTACCAATAGCCCTGAGAATCCTGGAGAAGCTCTTGCTGCACGACGCCGGTACGTCCCCGGTACGGCGAAGGGTTATCCAGGCGGACTTTAACTTTATCACCCTTTTTGAATTTCCGCATGTTAATTGCCCCCCTTTGTATGTCATACGGTATCCAGAAAGCCTTGTTAACTTCACAGGTGACACTTGACAGGCCGGAAACCCGGCCTTATACTAGGTAAACAATAATAGAATATTAAGTAGGAACAGGCAACATCGCCAAAAAGCGACGATGCCGGGCAACCGCAGCGGACATAGAGCCGTGGGACCGTAAAGAGTCTCACGGCTCTATTTTTTATACAGGAGTTTTAAGTATATGGGAAAAAAGACCAGGGCAGCTTCATTATCAATCGCTTCGAACAGCTTATTGATACTACTGAAAATCATCGCCGGAATGCTGACTGGAAGCGTCAGCCTGATCGCCGAAGCCATCCACAGCTCGATGGACCTGGCCGCTGCCTTTATTGCCTTCTTCAGTGTGCGCATCTCAGATAAAGCACCGGATGAAAAACATCCCTTCGGGCACGGGAAAGCAGAAAATATCAGCGGTGTGGCGGAAGGCATCTTGATCTTCATTGCAGCGATCATCATCATTTATGAAGCCATCCAGAAAATCATTCACGGCGTACACCTGGAAACGATCGAAATCGGCCTGGTGATCATGGCGGTATCCATCTTCACCAATATTTTGGTATCAAGGTACCTGATGAAAACGGCACGGGCAACCGATTCGCTGGCCCTGGAAGCCGATGCCAAACACCTGACGACAGATGTATTAACCATGGCCGGTGTATTGATAGGATTAGCCCTGGTAAAGATCACCAGCCTGCAGATTTTCGATCCCATCACCGCAATTTTGGTAGCCCTGATCATCATGAAAGCGGCTGTTGATATCACGAGAAAATCATTCGGCGGACTGATGGACACCAGGCTGCCTCGCGATGAAGAAGAAACCATCGCCATGGTCATCAACAGCCATGCCAGTTCCGTGGTAAGTTTTCACGACCTGAGAACACGCAAAGCCGGAAGTCACCGTTTCGTAGACCTGCACCTGGTACTGCCTTACAAGGTGCCGCTGGAAGAATCGCATTCTTTATGCGACCATTTGGAAGAACATATCAAGGGAGAACTGCCGAACATATACCTGAATATTCACACCGAGCCCTGTTCCACGGAGTGCGAAATATGCAGTATCACCTGTGATGCAGGCACTAATACCAGACCAGGGGAGGAGTTCGAAAACAGGATATAAGCAGGTACTTGAATAATGAATAATCTCTGGTAATATAATTTAATACAGGTATTTTCCTCCGGGTATATCGATCATTTAACCATTTCCAGAAAACACTCCTGCCAAAAATCGAAAAATACGCTAGCAGCATACAGCAGTATCTTTTCCGATATATATACAGGAGGGCAAAGATGGACGAGAAATTATCCATCCTGGAACGTACGACCAAAAAATACACGCCCTGGTTATTCGCCGGTGTTCCCGATACCGCACACGCATCGTTGTCACGGAGAAGGCCATCACGGAAAGGCGCCGAAATCGCCCTGGGAGCAGCGTTACAACTGATACCGTTAATACCGGAAAACCGGTTTATCTCACTGTTCGAGCGGCCTCTCGGTAGTTCGACAGTCGAAGTCAGGGAATTCTGTACCGCTCTGCTGCGCATGACGAGACGGTTGTTAGGGTCGCCCGTTAATAAGAGGGCATTCACCCGGTTGATAAAAGAACTGGCTGTGCAGCAATTCGAGGTGAAAGAAAAGCGGCGGCGTTTTGCAGCAAAACACGGTTTCCGGCCTCCGGGATTAGTCGTGATAAGCCCCTCTATGTCATGTAATTTGAAATGTTACGGTTGTTATGCGGGGGAATACGAAAAAAGGGACGGCCTGCCCAAAGAAACGATCGACAAAGCAATTAAGGAACTCCGCGAAATGGGGGTGAATTTCATCACCGTCAGTGGAGGAGAACCTTTTTTTAATAAAGACGTAGTCCGGATATGGGAAGAGAACCCTGATTTCTTCTTCCTGGTATATACCAACGGGACACTGATCGATGACAACATGGCAAGGAAATTGGCCGAAATGGGGAATGTCTACCCGGCCATCAGCGTGGAAGGGTTCGAGGAAGCAACGGACCAGCGGCGGGGAAAAGGGACATATGCCCGGATAATTGCGGCCATGGACAGCCTTCGGAAAGCCCGGGTGCTTTTCGGATTTTCAGCGACGGCCACCAGTAGCAATAACGAATTCATCACCAGTGATGGTTTCATCGACTATTACATCGGGAAAGGGTGTCTCTTCGGCTGGTATTTCAACTATATCCCGATCGGCCGGGCTCCGGATATGGGCCTGATGCCGACGCCGGAACAACGCATACAGCGGTGGCGGCGGATACGGACGATACGGCAGAATAAGCCTATTGTGGTAGCCGATTTTTGGTGCGACGGGTCTTTGACCAGGGGCTGTTTGGCAGGAGGAAGGCAGTATCTGCATATCAACAACAGCGGGGATGTCGAACCATGTGTCTTTACGCACTTTGCCGCGGACAATATCAAAGAGAAAACGCTGACCGAGATACTGCACTCACCGCTTATGCTGGCAATCCGCTCCCGCCAGCCGTACACCCAGAATCACTTGCGGCCTTGTATGATCATCGACCATCCGGAGATATTACGAGCGGTGGTGGAGGAGGGTGGGGCACGGCCGACACACGCCGGGGCTGAAACACTGATCCAGGACTTAGCCCCTGACCTGGATGAGTATGCCCAAAGCTATGCATTTTATGCCGAAGCCGCCTGGGAAGAATTGTATGGAAGTGGCCACAGGCAATTGGAAAACGTGGTGTTATCAAGAACCGCTTAAAAAAGTACCAAAAAAAATACCGCCCCGGCCATTACGGAGGCGGTATTTTTTTTTATGATGCAGTGTGGCAACTTTGACAACCAGAGTGAAATCAGGCACTATATCTCGATATTGGCAGAGATTGACGAAAACTTCCCGCCGGCGAGGTGCAAATTGAAGGTAGATTTCAACAAACTGGACAAGGCATTCCATCCCCGGGTGATGGCCGTGATCGGGGACAAAAAAGATAACAACTACATGTGGCTGCGGGCCAACAGCGGTTTCAAGGGTAAGCTGTATTCTGTGCAGATTGATCCTCGGGAGATCGAAGGTATCAAGGCCCTGGGCGTAGAGAATTATCCCAGCATCCTGGACATCCCGGAAGCGGTGGACTTTGCCATCGTCGCCGTGCCGCGGGCTGTGGCTTTCCGGGTACTGGCGGATATGATCAAGAAAGGAGTAGGAGCAGCACATTTCTTTACGGCCGGATTTTCCGAGACCGACACCGCAGACGGCAGGGAAGCGGAAAAGCAACTGAAAGCGATGGCTGAAGCCGCCAATTTCCACATCGTCGGCCCCAACTGCATGGGAATCTTCAGCCCGGCGGCGGGGATAAAGCAGAATGCGATGCAATATTCAGATACAGTCGGGCCCGTGGGTTTCATCTCTCAGAGCGGCAACCACGCGGTGAATTTCGCCTCGGAAGCACATCTGCATGGGGTTGAGATCAATAAAGTAGCCAGTTTCGGCAACGGGACGGTACTGGATGCAGCGGACTATCTCGAATATTTCGCCCGGGACCCCGGGATAAAAGTGATTGGCATGTACATCGAAGGCATCAAGGATGGACAGCGTTTCGTCAAGGTACTGCGGGAGGCCGCGGCGAAAAAACCGGTAGTCATCTGGAAAGGCGGGCGGACTGACGAAGGAGCGCGGGCGATCAGTTCGCATACGGGATCATTAGCGATACCGTTGGCAACCTTCAATGCCGCGGTACGGCAGTGCCGGGCGGTTACGGTAGGGCGGATGGAGGACATGATCGACGTGTTGAAAGCACTGCTATACCTCCCGGAGGTTAAGAGTAACCGGGTGGCGGCGGTTGGGGGTTCGGGCGGGGGCTCGGTAGCCGTCTCAGATGCTTTCGCCGAAGCCGGATTAAAACTACCGCCGTTCTCGAAAGAATCCTATGCTGAATTCGCTTCCTTCTGGATCAATGTGGGCGGCGGTTACAAGAACCCCGTGGACACCTATAACGCCAACCGGCGGGAGATGAAACGGATACTGGATATCCTGATCCGGGACACCAACACCGGTAATATCGCAGCACTGTTCGCAGTGATGCACCGCGGACCGGTGGGGCAGCCGCCGATGGAGTCGCAATTGGCACCGTTTACCGATATCCGGCAGCAGACCGGCAAGCCAGTGATAGCCATCATATCCAGTCCTTCCGACGGCCCAAGCGTGCAGGCAGCCATGGAACTGATGGGCAGCCTCCAGGCGATCGGCATCCCGGCATTTCCGGGGATGGAGCGGGGCGCGCTGGCTTTACGCAAGGCTTACGAATACTGGCACATGCGGGAATAAGGACAAAAGCACTATTGTATCCGGATAGCTAATATGATATGCTTAAATATTAGTTAAGTACCTAATCTATTTAGTAACTAAATGACTCAAGTACTAAGTAAATTAGTTGCTAAGTATTTAGTTTATTGTATCACCAGACCAAACATGATAAACAGAAAAAAACAGATATCAGATATCATCGAAAATTTCCGCACGGTATACAAGGCAATGGCCAGAATCGCGCCGTCTTTTTTCCGCAACCTGGATATCTCCCCGACCCAGATGTTTATTCTCAGCCTGTTAAAAGAGAACCAGGGCATCAGCCTGAAGGAACTGGCGGACATGCTGTATATCAGCAGCAGCGCGGCCACACAACAAGTCAACGACCTGGTAAAAAGGGGTTACCTGAACCGGGAAACTAACGACGCCGACCGGCGTTATATTAAGATCAAGCTGTGCGAAGAGAGGAGCGATCAAATCAGGTTGTTCGAAGATAGAATGATAGAGGAATTCACCGGGTTATTTGATGAATTGACCGATGATGAATTATCTCTGTATCGAAAATTAAACAACAAAATCACCCACCAAATACTACAAAGACAGGTCTCCTGAGTCCGCCATCCCGAAGCATCAACGCAGAAAGATTGGACATCGACGATAACAGAGGCCTTTCTTAAGGAAAGGAGTTTTTATGTGGCATATCACCAAATGGGCGCTGTATAGTAGATTCATTACCATTCTACTGGCAGCAGTATTGGCCGGGGTATCCGTCTGGGGATTCATGGGCCTCAAGACAGAACTGATCCCCGATATCAGCTTACCTTACAGTACGGTATTCACAATATATCCACAGGCCACCCCGGAGAAGGTAGCTAACGAGGTCTCGGCACCGATCGAACAATTAATATGGGAAGCCTGGGCGGGCAAAGGCTTAAAGCACGTGACCTCCACTTCCTCTGCCGGGGTATCCCTGGTCATGGCGGAGTTTGAATTCGGCACCGACATGACCAGGGTCACTACAAGCCTGTACGAAGGCATCAGCAAGCTGACATTGCCCCAGGCAGTCACCAGCCTTCCCCAGATGACGGACGCCGTCAGTGCCAATCCTCAAATCGTCCCCATCAACATGAATATGATCCCTTTGATGAACCTGAGCCTGACGGGCGACCGGTCGGCGGAAGAACTCAAAGAGATAGCCGAGACCAAGATCATACCCCTGTTAACCAGGGTCAGTGGAGTACTGAGAGTCGACAGTGAGGGCGGCGACAAAGACGAAATCATCGTGTCGCCGAATCCGGAAAAGATGAACCAGTACGGCGTCTCGATGGCACAGATAGCAGGCTTGCTGGCGAATGACTACACCTCCCTGGAAGCAGTTGAAAAGACGCCGCTGGGCACAGGTATCACGCTGGGAGACGTGGCGAAAGTAAATAAAAGCCCACCACCGTCAACATCAATCAGCCGGGTTGACGGTAAAGCAAGTGTAAGCCTGTCAGTCACCAAGACCGAGGAGTCGAATACAGTCGAGGTCGCGCATGCCATCAATAAGCTTATCGATTCTCTCCAGGACAACCTGGGCGAAGGTGTGACGGTTAATGTAGTATTCGACCAATCGGACTTTATCGAAGCGAATATATCCCAACTCCAGGAAAAGGCGATCGTCGGCGGCATCCTGGCTGTACTTGTAGTATTTTTCTTCCTTTGGACGGTCCGTGCTTCACTGATAACGGCCATCTCGATACCTTTAAGCATCTTCATCGGCTTCCTGTGTATGCGCCTGGCAGGGATAACCCTGAATATCCTTACCCTGAGTGCCATGGCGATCGCAGTAGGCCGTTTGATCGATGACAGTATCGTAATTGTGGAAGTAATATACCGCCGCATGCGTAAAGGGGAAAACTTCAAAACGGCGACGATCGAGGGCGCCCGGGAAATAGCCAACCCGATAACCACGGCGACACTGGCAACAGTAGCTATCTTTATCCCGCTGATGTTCGTCGGCGGTATCGTCGGAGAATTGTTCATACCTTTCGCCCTCACGGTGACCTTTGCCATGTTGGCTTCATTATTAGTCGCTCTGACACTTATACCTGCCTTGTCTAAATGGCTGATGGGGGCGAAAACCAAACCAAACACCACACCAAAAGACAACTGGTATCAGAAAATCTATGTAGGCATGTTAAAATGGACGCTGGGACACCGCCTGGCAGTCGTAATAATCGCCGTGACACTGCTGTTCGCGAGTGTAGGTTTACTCTCGTTAACTGGTACATCATTCATGTCCGGAGAGATGGGTGAATCCACGATCTCCATCAATATCATCATGCCCCCGGCCGCAGATGTCGGCACTACCAGTGACATAACGGCGAAAGTGGAAACCATATTGAGCGAAAATCCGAAGGTAAGGAGTTACAGCTCAACCATAGGTACTTCCACTTCCATGTCCGGTATCATGAGTGCCTCCCAGGGAGGCGGAGCAAATACCGCAGCCATCACGGTATACCTGAAATCAGGGGCCGACCTGGAAAAGGAGACCGCGGCGATAAGCACGGCCTGTCAGAACCTCACCAACGAGGGATTTATCACCGTCGGGACCGGCTCCAGTTCGAGTATGGGCGGCGCACTCTCTTCCTCCAGCCTGAATCTCTCGGTCCAGGGAGACAATCAGGAAGATATCGCGAAAGTCACTTCGCAACTCATGGAAAAACTACAGCATATCAAGGGCATCGAAGACCTGCAAAGCGACCTGACGACAGTGATACCGGACCTGAATATCAGCATCAACATGATGAAGGTCGCTGCTTCGGGATTACCGATGGAACAGCTGTCCCTGATGCAGCAGGAATTCACCTTGCTGATGAACGGCGGCACGTTGCCCGGCAAGGTGGTAACGCTGGCTGATGAAAGTTATGCCATCTACATAAAAGGGATTACCAATAACTTAAACGATGTGGAACAGGCGAAGAAACTGAGGATCGGGTACCCGCAATCAGTTACCCTGAACGACCTGGCCGATGTAGCTATCGTAGAAATCCCATCCCACATCAGCCATACAGATACTGTCCTCTCAGCGACGATATCAGGAACGATCACGGGCAAAGATGTCGGTGCGGTAAACCGGGCAGTCCAGGCGCAAATCAACGCCCTGCCGGCACATCCCGGGGTAGAGATCAAAGCAGCTGGCATCAGCGAGATGATGGCAGACACCTTCTCCCAGATGTTTATCGCCATCCTGATAGCCATTGCCATCGTGCTGGCAATCGTGATCCTCATGATGCACTCTATCATTAATCCGCTGATCATCATGGTCAGTATTCCCCTGGCATTCATTGGTTCTATCTTGGCTTTACTCATCACCGGTCATACACTGGGGGTATCGGCGTTAATGGGCTTGTTGATGCTGGTGGGTATTGTTTTAACCAACGCCATCGTGCTGGTCAGTATGGTTGAACAGCAGCGCAAGGCCGGGCTTACCATCAAGGAAGCCCTGGTCGAGGGCGGTAAAATCCGCCTGCGGCCGATCCTGATGACCGCTATGACGACTATCCTGGCGATGATACCCATGGCCATTTTCGTTAGTGCCGGCGCGACCATCAGCGCCGAACTGGCAATCGTCGTTATCGGCGGTATGGTAAGCTCGACTTTACTGACACTGCTGGTAATACCGGCCATCTACAGCCTGGTCCACCGCGAGAAAAAACAACCGGCTGCGGAATAGTATCCATTTCAGGTTTTTACGGGGACGCTGGTATTAAACCAGCGTCCCCGCTTTTTTATAACCGGCGCTGTTTCCTAAAATCCGGTATAATATTCCAATTCATGCCTGGTTATAGGGAGGCCGAAAAATGGAGACATTGCATCCCCAAGCTGATGAGATTAACCGCATCCTGCAAAAGCATAATGCCGCGGTATACAGCCTGCTGTCGAAGCGAGGCAGGGCCATCTATTATCCGGCGAAAGGCATCCTGGCCCAGGGGGCGGCAGCGAAAGGCAAGGAAATCAACGCTACCATCGGTACGGCCTACGAAGATGACGGCAGCCCCATGATATTGCCCAGTATGGCTAGCCTGCTGGGGATAGACAGTAAAGACGCCTTCCCGTATGCCCCGAGTGAGGGCTTAAAGTCCCTCCGGGATAAATGGAAGGAACTCATCCGGATTAAGAATCCTTCGTTGGGCAACCAGGAAATCAGCACGCCGGTAGTCTCCTGTGGGGTCACTAATGGGCTCAGCATCACGGGATACCTTTTTATCGATGAAAACGACGAAGTCATCCTGTCCGACCTTTACTGGGAAAATTACGACCTGGTCTTCGGCAATGCCTGCGGCGCCAGGCTGAAATTTTTCAATCTTTTTAAAGATGGGGGATTCGACCTTGCTGCTTTGAGAAAAGCGGTTACAGCCGGGTGCCCCGGCAAGAAAATGGTTGTCCTGAACTTTCCCAACAACCCCTCAGGATATACGCCGACCGTGACGGAAGGAGAAAAAATCATCAAGGTACTGGAGGAAGCGGCTGAGGCCGGCAACAAGCTGCTGATAGTACTGGATGATTCCTATTTCGGACTGGTCTTTGAAGATAAAGTAATGATCGAATCGCTGTTCGCCAGGTTAGCGCAATGCCACGAGAATATCCTGGCGGTTAAAGCCGACGGCCTGACCAAAGAGGAATATGCATGGGGGCTGCGGGTGGGGTTCATCACCTTCGGCGTCAAGAACGGCAGTAAAGACCTGTATAAAGCCCTGGAAGACAAGGCGGCCGGCGCGATCCGGGGTAATATCTCCAACTCCGCCCATGTCTCACAGTCCCTGTACCTGAGGTCCATCAATTCCGGGAGTTATGCCAGGGAAAAACAGCTAAATAAGGAAAAGATCGGCACGCGGTACAACCGGGTCAAAGCAGTATTCCAGCAGCACCCGGAATACCGGGAATACTTCGAGGCACTCCCTTTCAATTCCGGGTATTTCATGTGTACCAGGCTGAAGAAATCGGACCCGGAAAGGGTCTGGGAATTACTGCTGAACAAATACAGCACCGGGGTGATTTGCTATGCCGAGAAAGCGGTGTTGCGGATCGCCTTTGCCTCGACGCCCCTGAACAAAATAGACAAGCTGTTCAACAATATCTACCTGGCGTGTATAGAGACGGAATAGGGGCTAAAGAGGTAAATCTGAAATCACGACCAGGTTTTTTCCCACCTGGCGGGTAAAATCCATTTCCAAGTGACTGAGATTGAATTCCTACCCCTTGCTCATTTTATTCATGCCCGGAATGACATTTCGAGAGCGATAAGACAAACTTGTGAGTTTCACCAGTATAATTAGGCTTGATAACGACAATTCAATAACATTTTAATAGAGTCATTAGTTTCGTAGCCCATAACCCGATAACCGCGGAGTCGCCTCAGGAACATTTTCACCAGCATCGGCACGTTCTCGTCTACGTAATCGTAGATATGAACCTGGCTTTTCCCTGTATGCAGACGGTGTAGACGTCCGGCGTATTGCATTAGTGTACCTTTCCACGAGACTGGCAAAGCCAGGAAAAGAGTATCAAGACGGGCGTCATCAAAACCTTCGCCGATATACCCCAGTGCTTCAGGTACTCTATTTTTTTTGAGGACAATAGTAGGTACCGGGCAGCGAATCTTACCTTTCCAGCCAAAGCCAATATTCATCCGGATTATCTACAATCATTTCCTACAGCCCGGTTTTTTATCGGCAATCAATTACTTCAATGATTATTCTTTATCCAGATCCTCAATAAGCTCATCAACCGTGTTAGAAATCTTAACCCGCCCGGCTTTGATATCCTCATCCGCTTCCCGCTCGCCTTCCTGCCACTTTCTCGTCCAGAAGTAAGCCTGACTCTTATCTACCAATTTCTTTGGCATCAACACCGCTTTTTCGTCCTCTATTTCAATTTCAACTAGATCACCCTCTTCAATCCCCAGTCGCTTACGTACTGATGCTGGTAGGGTAATCTGTCCATGCCTGGTAACTTTAGTAGTTGGCATCCCCATCACCTCCTATGGACGCTCCAATGTCTCATCATGGCGCCCTATATTACGTAGAATAATTGTATCGCCTTCAATCTCGAAAGTCATTCTGAGTGAACGACTCACTCTGGCTTCCCAAATATGCTCAACTCCCTGCATCTTCTTTACCCTAAGGGCGGGATAATTCAGACTGGTTGCCAGGTTCATGAGTGCCTTTCGCGCCAGATTTTTCTCTTCCTCTGTCAGTTCTCCCCATGCTTTCTTAAATCTGGCCGTCCGGGTAATTTTCACTTTTGACTCCGATCCTAATTCCTACTAGATTACTATATTACTATTTTACAACTAAATCAAATTTCAGCCTGGAGGTTCTTACTTTTTTACAATCCGCAGTTCTGCTAAACTGAAATCGAATAGCCTAGGATATTTCCACCTTTTTCGCGATCCTGTTGAGTTAAAATGTTGCCCAAAAGTGTTTATTTTGAATCAAGTTTCGTATTTAGATATTGGGATTTTGGATTTGGTGGTGTAGCGGGGGGATGGGTAATAATGGTGGGTGGTACTGGACTCGAACTATAAGGAAATTATTTTATCCCTGGCGTAATCAGAATATTGTGCCGATTATCTGTTTTTTTGCCTTAAAGCACATGCGAAAGTATCACGTACACTATTAGGTGTTCACTGTTATGGTTGGTCCGGAGGGCTGGCTTGGCGGGATCGGGCATACAGTTGGGCAACATGGGTAGCCGCGGCGATGGCGGCAACACGCCGCTTGTCCTCGAAAATCTGCGACAGTTTTTCCTCGAGAGGCTTCTCACGTTCTTTGATTCGCCGCATGTCATCAAGTAAAGTCGTCTCATTGGTGATGAAATGAGTACTCAATTCACCCGCCACGAAGCGGGGATTTTCCATGACAGCCTTATGGAAGGGGATGTTCGTTTTAACACCCATAACGATATATTCATATAAAGCCCGGCGCATACGGAGAATCGCTTCCTGGCGGTCCCGGCCCCAGACGATCAGCTTGGAAATCATGGGGTCGTAGACATGGGGGATGGAGTAACTGGTATGGACGCCGCTGTCCACCCGTACCCCGATGCCGCCAGGGGACCGGTAGTGACGCAGCTTACCCGGTGAAGGGGCAAAGTTATTCTCCGGGTCTTCAGCGTTGATACGGCACTCGATTGCCCAGCCGTTCTGGCGGACATCACGTTGCCGAAAACTAAGCGGTTTACCGTCAGCAATGATGATCTGTTCTTTGACGATGTCGATGCCGGTAACCATCTCGGTGGCCGGGTGTTCGACCTGGATGCGCGTATTGGCTTCTAAAAAATAAAACTTGCCGTCGGCAAAGAGGAATTCGATAGTACCAGCCCCTTCATAATGGACCCATTTCGCCGCCCGGACAGCGATTTT
>CAZSHH010000005.1:35867-61940 GCA_964606525.1 uncultured Dehalococcoidales bacterium | reverse complement strand
AATCTCATACAAAAACTTAAAACGGTCATCAGGAACAACGCTTCACCGAGACACGTACCGGCAAAAATAATCCCCGTGGCTGATATCCCCTATACGGTAAATGGGAAAAAGGTGGAACTGGCGGTACGAAATATCATCCACGGCAAACCGGTCCAGAACCGGGAAGCTTTAGCCAACCCTGAAGCACTCGAGTTATATAAAAACATCAAGGAACTCCAGTCATAACAAAAATGATGGAACAATTGTAATGTCTATCGACTACTATAAAGAAAACAAGATTGCTATTTTCACAATAAACCGTCCGCAAGTCCTAAATGCACTTGACCTGCAAACCCTTAGTGAACTTAGTGAAAAAATAACAGACTTCTGTAATGACCCGAAACTACAAGTTGGTATCATCACTGGAGCCGGAGAACGTTCATTTTGCACCGGTATGGACTTAAAGAGCACCATCGGAGTACCGGTAGATTCCCTCTTCGGTGAAGGGACATTCGTTCGCGGCCTCTATGTACAAAAACCACTCATAGCGGCAGTCAATGGGTATGCTTTCGGCGGGGGGTTGGAAATTGCGCTGTCTTGCGATATCCGGATCGCCGCAGAAAATGCCCTTTTTGGCCTCACGGAAGTAACTATTGGCCTGATACCCGGCTGGGGCGGCACGCAGCGGCTGCCGCGATTACTTCCCCCGGGTAAGGCAATGGAAATGGTATTGATGGGCAAACGGATCAATGCCGAAGAGGCTCAAAGATATCATTTAGTTAGTGAAGTAGTACCACCAGCCGACCTGAGAAACACTGCGCTGAAAAGGGCTGTCCAAATCGCGGAGTCGGATCCTCTTGCAGTGCAGTCTGTTAAAAAAGCATTATCCAGAGGTCGAGATATGACATTGGATAAGGGATTAAAACTCGAGAGTGAGTTGTTAACCCGAATCTACACTTTCAGAAACAGGGGATAAAATTCGGTTCGTGGGCCGGGGAAGTAACATAACCTTTTGTTGCGACATACATTTCGGGACAGGTTAAAATAAATGGTGTAGAGAAGGGACATGATAAAAAAATAAAACAGGGAGGGCATTACATATGGCAAAATCGAAATACGGCAAGTTCTTCATCACTGACACATCACCGAATCCACTCCACCCCCAGACACGTAACCGGATAAGTAATTTCCCCTGGATGAATACCATGTATATCAACGAGGAACTCCAAAAAGTCAAGGGAGTCCTTTACCTTGAAACGAACATCGTCTTGCGGCCTATTGCAGGAGGGGAGGAAGAAGGAAGCAAGCCTCATTACCATCCTTTTGATGAATACCTGATGTTTCTCGGGATGGATCCGGAAGACCCGTTCAACCTTGGGGGAGAGGTTGAGTTCTGGATAGAAGAAGAGAAACATATCATTACCAAAACTTGTGCTATATTTGTACCGAAAGGAATATATCATTGTCCGTTCTACATCCGTAAAGTAGACCGGCCGTTTATGTTTATCACCACCGGAAATACCTCAAAGTATGCCCATATGGCTTTTAGCGACGATCCTAAATATGCCAAATACATGTTCCTGGATGAAATAGCCGAATTTAAAGTAGGGGGAAAGACACACAAAATCACCAGGACATATGCGGATTATCTTCGCTGGTTGAACGAAAAAACCCGGGAAACATCCCTTAAAGCGGCAGCAGAAAATATTCCGGACAAGGTCAAACAAAACCGTAAAAAGAAGTATACGAAGAGAAAAATATCTAACCAAACCATGTTAGGAGAAGATAAATGAAGAAGATCATCGGTTTGTCTTTCGGCCGGAAAAATGGCAATAGTGAAGCCTTCCTGAAAGCGGCGTTGATGGCGGCACAGGAAGACGGCGTGGAATCGGAAATCATCCGGGCACTGGATATGAAAATCCTGCCCTGTACCAGCTGCGGGGCATGTTTCAAAAGCCCCAGGTGCCCGCATGATGACACCGATTGGATACTGGAAAATACGATGCTGGGAGACACAGCATTGATCGTGGCTGCTCCGGTATATCATATCCGGCCGCCGGCCACCCTGGTATGTGTGAGTGAAAAATTAAACCACGTATTCCTGAAAAATCCCTATGTCCATGAACGCAGGAAATTATCGGCAGCCATATCAGTAGGTGGTTCGGGATATGATGGCTGGACCAGCCTCGGTTTACCCATCATCCATTTATTCCTGCAGCATTTCTCCACCATTGTAGACCAGATCCAGATCAATCACTGTGCCGATAAAGGTGCCGCCCTGACACCGGATAACCAGTGGGCAGTCGACCGCAGCCGGCAGCTTGGACACAACCTCGTCAAAGCAATGGGCTTACCCTTCGAGAAGGTCAAGTATGTAGGAGAAGAATCCCCCATTTCCTGCCCGGTCTGCCACTGCAACGTATTCTACCTCGAAAAAGGGCTCCCTGATATTGCCTGCCCCACCTGCCAGATACACGGGAAATTATCTGTCAAAGCAGGAAAATACCAGGCCACCTGGAATGCAGATGATATCCAAAATCCCCGCTTTTCTACGGCGAAACAGCATCACCACATGGAATGGATCATGAACCATGCTAAAGAAGAGGGCCCCCAGGTCGCCATGCCGGAGACACAAGCCAAACTAAAACAATACGAAGCTTATGGCAAATACCTTAAGCCTGAGAAAAAAGGTGCGAAGTAAGGAGCATTGAGATGAATCCATTACAATGCGATATCGCCGTTTTATCCGCAGGGACTGCCGGACTGGCTGCGGCCGTAACTGCCGCTGAAGGCGGCGCCAGTGTCATTGCCATCGAGAAAGCCGCACACACTGGTGGCACTGCGCTGCGGGCCAACCAGATTTTTGGTGTCGAGAGCAGCCTCCAGCGCATCCGTCAATATACCCTCTCAAAAGAAGAAGCTTTTCGAATATATATGGATTTTACGCAGTGGGCAGTAAATGCACGCCTGATCAAGAATCTGATCGACCGGTCCGCCAGTACCCTGGAATGGTTGGAAGGGATGGGGGTGGAGTTTATCGACCTGACTTCCCATGGCCCGGGCGGTTATTATACCGCCCATATCATTAAGCCGAATCCGCCGCGGCCAGGGCTGGGCGGTGCTGCTACCGTGATACGTTTGCTGACAAAAAAAGCAGCAGACCACGGAGTCCAGATGATTCTAAAAACCACCGCCCAAAAAATCCTCAAAGAAAACGGCCGGATCGTAGGTGTCGTTGCCCAAAACCGGGATGGGGAAACAATCCAGGTTAAATGTAAGGCAGTAATCCTGGCTACCGGTGGTTTCGGCGGGCATCACCGGGCACCATTCGGCATTCCCGGGGTGGTGGGAGAAGGGCTCAGAATAGCCCGTGAGGTAGGCGCCGAGGTTACCGAAGGCACGATGCCGCCGCCAAGGGGTGGTGATTTCCGGGCTTCTGCCGGCAACCTGGCTAATCCCATGGTCTCCACCTTCGGCCATCCGCATCTCATGGTCAACCTGGACGGCGAACGGTTTGTCAATGAAGAAATTGCCATCACTACTCCTTTCGGCGGCAATGCGATTTCACTTCAACGAAACCGTTGCGCTTTCCGCATTTACGATGAGGATACGAAAGAATATTTCATCCGGTACGGCCTGGATTTTCCCATGGGCTTCGGGATCGCCCAGGCAAGCGTCCCGACAACTAAAATCAACCGCGACGAGTATGAAGCGGAAATTAAGAATATCATCGATAACGGTTCAAACATGGTATTTGTTGCTAATTCGCTCGAGGAATTAGCGGGAAAAACCGGGATCGACCTGGAAGGCCTTAATAATACCGTTGCCGAATACAACAAATGTTGTGCCACCGGCCGTGACACGCTGTTCAACAAAAAAGCCCGGTATCTCCAACCGGTGAAGCGGCCGCGATTTTATGCCTCGAAAAACTTTGGTAGCACCGGTACTCCTGAGGGTATCAAGATTAATTACAGAACTGAAGTCTTAACTAAGGAATTTACTGTGATCCCCGGGCTTTATGCCGCCGGCATGGAGGTCGCCAGCAACCTATATAAAGATATTTATCCCAATATTTTACCCGGTAATGCCATGGGATTTTCGCTGGGTACCGGCCGTATCGCTGCTGAAAACGCCGTTCAGTATACGAGAACACTGAGGTAAGAAATGCCCAACAACATAAAAACAAAATTATATCAATTCGGTACCGAACAAATTGAGGTGTTGTTCCGTAAAGCGCAATCGCTCGATACAAAAAATCGCGGCATCGAACTACAAACACCATCTAAAATAGAGTTCAAGCCCGGTACAACGATCCTCAAAAAAGGAACCACCTTTTTTGCAGACAGCCTCTCTCTGCCCTGTGATATCAGATGGGAACGAGATATCGCGGTAAAAATGAGAGACGGCACGACCCTTTACGCTGATATTTTTCGGCCCACTGGAGATGCCAAAATACCGGCGATTTTAAGTTGGAGCCCATATGGAAAAACCATCCCCCAGAAAGCTCCCCCCGGCGTCAAACCCGGCGCAGTTACCGGCCTGCAGAAATTTGAAGGGGCCGACCCTGCCTACTGGTGTAACAATGGCTACGCAGTGATCAATGTTGATTCACGCGGTTCCTTTTATTCTGAAGGCGATATCGAATACTGGGGGACCTCGGCAGCTAATGACTGTTATGACTTTATCGAATGGACTGCAGGACAGCAATGGTGCAGTGGCAAAGTCGCCATGTCCGGCAATTCCTGGCTGGGCATCATTCAATGGTTTGCTGCTTCCCAAAACCCACCTCACCTGGCAGCAATCGCACCATGGGAGGGACATATAGATTTATACCGTTGTGATGTCCTGCGCGGGGGGATTACCGACACCGCCTTCAATGACTTTAATACCAGCACCCAGATCGGGCAAAACTACATTGAAGATATGGCGGCAATGGCACAGAAATACCCGTTGCTGAATGGCTATTGGCAGGACAAACGTGCCCGGCTGGAGGAAATCAAGATGCCGGTATATATCGTGGCCAGTTGGGGCGGGCATCAGACGATCGACGCCTTCCGGCATATCCCTTCAAAAGACAAGTGGCTGCGGGTGCATAACACTGGTGAATGGCCCGACTATTACGAGTACGCCGACGATCTACGGCGTTTCTTTGACCATTTCCTGAAAAATGAGAAGAATGGCTGGGAAAAAACTCCCCGGGTCCGTCTTTCTATCCTGGACCCCGGTGGTAGCGACCAGGTCAACCGTGCAGAAAAGGAATGGCCGTTGGCGCGTACCAAATACGAGAAGCTTTACCTTGATGCCGCCAAAGGGGTGCTTTCTACAAATTCTGTTGCCGCAGAGTCTATAGTCCGTTACAAAGCAGATGATAATCACAGTGAGGCTGCTTTTACAATTGATTTTACGGAAGATACTGAGTTCACTGGCTACGTTAGCCTCCGTTTGTGGATCGAGACTGATGCTGGCAATGATGCGGACATATTTGTTTTCTTACATAAGATGGACAAGGCGGGACAGCCGGTAATGGGCGGGTTCGGCTATATCGGCCCGGATGGCCGGCTGCGGGCATCGCACCGCCGTCTGGATACTGCCAGGTCAACTCCCTGGTTCCCTTATCATCCTCATGACCGGGAGGAATTGCTTAACCCCGGCCACGTGGTCCCCCTTGTTATCGAGATTCGTCCCCTGGGTATGAAGTGGCATGCCGGAGAAAAACTGGAGTTGATAATAGCCGGTTACAATATCCTGGGACGTTTTCGTGGGGGTCCTCCTGGAGGTGCTAGATTACCAGGCCCGCAAACCCATAATAAAGGAAATCACGTAATCCACACCGGTGGCCGTTATGATTCATACCTGCTGTTACCCCGGATAGACCAGGTATAGTTAATCAAATAAGATGTGTTTCATCAAATGGTGTTTGCTTGTGTTATAATCATGCCGCCGTGGTCGGAGGCCCGGCAATATAACTGGAAGACGGGTTCAAGGATTTTGGACTGGAAACAGGTTCTGGGAGTATTCGCCGGGGCGCTCATCGCAGTGTCTTTTATCCCGCAGATCTGGAAACTTTTTAGATTAAAAAGTGCCAAAGAGATCAGCTTGCCCTTTACCATGATGCAATTATTGGGCGGGGTGTTGTTTTTAGTCTACGGGATCATACTGTCTCTTCCCGCGCTGATCATCACTAACATCGCCAATACCATCCTGGTCGGCCTGATACTAGTCGCTAAATTAAGATACGGTAAAAGTTAGTCATAAAACGACCTGTAATACCCTATTCAAACAAATACAGATCTTATTAAAACGAGGAGGTAATAATGTCTGAAGCTACGATCTACGAGAAAAAGGACCATATGGCAATCTTGACCCTAAACCGGCCGGAGGCTATGAACGCCATGAATGCTGCCATGCGGCGAGAAATGGGGCAGGCTTTCGTTGATTTCCGTGAAGACAATGATTCCTGGGTACTGATCATCACCGGCGCCGGGGAACGGGCTTTCTGTGCCGGCATGGACCTGCGCGAGATGGCCGCCGGCCTGGCTAGCCGGGGACAGGGTGGGCCCCAGCAACCTCAGCAGCCCCATGAACCCGAGATCAGCCTGATGGCCGGCAACACCGGGATTTGGAAGCCGATCATCGCCGCTATCAACGGGGTAGCCGTGGGGGGCGGGCTGGAAACGGCTCTCGCCTGTGATATCCGTATTGCCGCTGATAGTGCCCGCATGGGCCTTTCCGAACCCAAGCGGGGCATCATTCCGGGGGGCGGTGGGCTTGCCCGTTTGCCGCGCCTGATTCCGCTGGGGGCTGCCATGGAAATCATGCTTACCGGCGACCTGATCACAGCCCAGGAAGCTTACCGCATCGGCCTGGTCAACCAGGTCGTCCCTGCTGCAGAATTAATGGCCGCCGCGAAGAAGATGGCTGAGCGCATGATGGAATCAGCCCCCCTCGCTTTACGGGCGATCAAAGAGACCGTCATGAAAACACGCCATCTGTCGCTTGAAGAAGCCTTACCGGCCCGCTTCGGCCCCAATGTCATGGCCAGTGAAGACGCTCGGGAAGGTACGGCTGCTTTCGGACAAAAGAGAAAGCCGGTCTGGAAAGGCAAGTAGGAACCTGCCTATGGCAGAACAGAAAAAGAATAACACCGGGCCCTTGCACAGACTCAAAGTCCTGGACCTGACCGAAGAACAGGGCTAATATACTAGCAAGGCGCTGGCTGATATGGGTGCCGATGTCGTCTTGATCGAAAAACCATCCGGCAGCCATGCCCGGAGTATTGGCCCGTTCAAGGGAGATATCCCGGATTTGGAAGCCCGGTTGCGCAATGTAGAAGAATTGGATCAGGACATCACCGCCTGGACCAGTCAGCGGACGCCGCACCAGGTAATATACTAAATCTTATTATTTTCCGTAACAGTAAAAAGACGCCGTACAACAGTATTTATGTACGGCGTCTTAGCTGAAGTAAATCTTTTTCTCTCAACAACTAGTATCGGCTGTATATTCCCGTGGAACTAACCTCCCGGCAGGGTTGATATCAGTTGATATCATATGTCAGGGTAACTACAAAACAAAAAAACTTGTTATTAGGCGTAGTATTTGCTGTATAAAGCTCATTTTCCGATTTGATAAAGTTGATTCAGTTTCACCACCTTATCCGGATCGTTTTCTACAAATACCCGGACCCGGGTGATCTTGATATCTTTATCAGCACTTATTTTTATGTTGTATATAACATTCAGATGCAATTCAAGTATAACTTTTCCGGAAGCGCGGTCGACTGCTTCTGTCTTAAGCAGGGCACCTACTTCATTCTGTCTCTCATCGATATAAAGATGTTCCAGGGATAACCGGTCCTGGACCGCGGGATGGGCCAGGCACCGTTCATACCATTGTTCCCGGCTGGTTACACCATCAGCCGGAAACGAGAGCTCCGGAGCATAAAACTTATCCATGACCCGGTGAGTTTCAGCAACCTGGCCCTGTTGTGAATAAACAGGAAAATATTCTTTCATAAAACGTACGATATCATCATACGTTGATGCCATAGATCCATCTCCTCTAATCGGTGTTCAGCGTAAAGCCGGACTCGTTGCGTACTTTATTTAAGGTCAAGTAGCTGCACCGGGTTTTCTTTTGCCATTACTTCGATATCTTTGGCCGATGAACCGTTACGCAGCAGGATCGACATGAAGAACCGCATGCCTTCAGCGGGCGGGAAATTCCAGTATTGGCCGAGGTCGGTACTCATAATACAATGCTCCACGCCGATGGTTTTGATCGTCTTTACTCTTTCCCGCGGATCATGGCAAAACTCAGTCGGCAGCATGGAAATGATAGTCTGCTCGATAAATGCCCCCATTTGGGCTAACCGGCAAAGTTCTTCCACAGTGTATGCTTGCTCGACAAATTCGAAATCGGAAGGATGAGTGATCACGATCTTCTTAATGCCCAACTCACAGGCTTTCTCGACCAGCGCAAAGCCTTCCGGCGGCGATATATGCCCGCTCGCCAGGACCATTTTGTGCTTTTTTATTATTTCCAGTATTTTGCTTATTTCCGGCAGTAATTTCCCCTTGTTATTCAGGATGGAAAAACCGTCTCCTTTCAAGTTCATACCAAGCTTACTCATCTTAGCGCGGGAATTCATTGAGGAAAAGGTCGGCATCCAGGCGATCTTAGCCCCCATCATTGCATGCCGCTCCAGGGCTTCGGTGTTAAGACCACCAATCTCGTCATCAAGACAGATGCTGCCGAATACGGCAACCTCAGGGACAAGCTGACCCACCGTCACCGCTAAGGGGGTGGTCGGGTAACTGTGGTTCTTGATTACAATAGCCCGCATCCCGACCTGGCGTGCCTGTCTGGCAGCTTCCAGGGCATCAACCCGACAAGCGAAAACATCGGGGCCGGAATGAAGATGCATATCTACAGCACCCCGTAATAACTCGTCAATAGTAGGTTCTGCCATGGTATCCTCCTTATTAGCCAACAATATTACAGGTCAACCCGTAAGATTCCACCAGTTGTTTCAGTTCCTGCATTCTTTCCTCGGAGACCAAAGGAATCCCTTGAAGAGGATAAGAACGGTCCAGGCTGGTATACCGGGCTTCACCAAGATGGTGTAATGGTAAAAGGTCGATTTCTACAAGAGATTCCAGGTTTTGTGCAAATTTACATGTAGCCCTGATGTTTTCTTTATCATCGTTATAACCCGGTATAACAGGAATCCTGATATAGACCGGCACTTTTCTTTTTGCCACAATTTTAAGATTATCAAGTATCAGTTTATTCGACACCCCGGTGAACTTGAGATGTTTTTCTTCATCCATCACCTTAACGTCCCAGAGGAAAAAACTAACGTACGGCAGGGTCTTTTCGATATCACCGGGTGCTACATAACCACAAGTATCGACCCCGGTATCGATATGATTTTCAGATAATGTCTGTAGTAACGCCAGGGTAAAATCGATCTCCAACAGGGGTTCGCCGCCGGATAGCGTAACCCCACCCTGAGAATGTTTAAAGGCAACCTCGTCTTTTTTTGCTTCTTTGACGATATCCGCTACCGTCATCAATTTACCGATGACCTGTAAAGCTCCGGTATTACATGCTGCCGCACATCTACCGCAAACAATACAGGCAGTACGGTCGATCTTTAATGTGGTGGGGCTCAAATGAACCGCATTATGGGGACAGGCATCTAAGCACAAGTTGCAGTGGATGCACCTGGCCGGGAAAACGGCGATTTCAGGGCTGCTGGATTGCGATTCCGGCGTTGAGCACCACAGACAATGCGAGGGACAACCTTTAAACTGTATCAACGTACGGATGCCGGGGCCGTTGTGCACCGTCATCCGTGAGATACTTATGACCAGCCGTTTTTTCGCTGCAGTATCGATAAAACCAGGCCTTCCGTGTTTTATTTTACCAACCTTGCTGCTCGGTCCGGTTGATGATATCCATCTGTTGGTTGGGACTAAGCTCTGTAAAGTAGGCAACGTAACTGGCTACCCGTACCAGCAGGTCGCGGTGTTTTTCCGGTTCTTTTAAAGCATTACGCAGCAGTTCTGCTGATATGATGTTGAACTGTACATGGTAAAGGCCTAACTCTTCACAGGTCCGGATGAAAGCGGCGAATCTTTCCAGGTCAGCATCGGTAGTGAACAGGCTCGGGTTCAACCGGATATTGATCAAGCCGCCCAGCGCCCACCGGTGCGTCGGCAGCTTGCTGAAGGACTTGATGATGGCGCTGGGGCCGTTGCGGTCGGCACCCTGGACCGGAGAACAGGTATCGGCTACCGGTGCCGGATGTTTGCGTCCGTTAGGAGTCGCGCCAACCAGTTCGCCAAATTGGGTACTGGCGACTGCTACCAGGCCTCCCGCCAGGTATCTACCGCCCCAAGCCGGGATCAGGTCTTTTCTGGTATTGAGCCAGTCTATAAGATCTGCCCATACATCCGCTATCCAGATCGCCCACCCGTCGGCATAATCGTCATCATTTCCGTATTTAGAGACACCGTTAACACAGAGTTGCCGAATGTTTTCATAACCTTCCCAATTGGCATTCACCGCTTCGATCAGCTGATCCCAGGTTATCTTGTGATCACGATAGATCAGCTTATCTATAACACCTAAGGAATCCGCTGCGTCGGCGATGCTGGCCAGCAGGAAACCGTATACAGTATACCAGGCCCCGCCCCGTGTAATATCCCGCCCCCGGTCAAGCGGCCCTTCGCCAAAGGCGGAACAGAACGGCGCCGGGTACCATTGACTCTGGTTTTCCTTAAACACTTTCTCAGCCCTGGCCATGTATTCGCCCCAGTAAAAGACTTGTTTACGGTAAGCTTCCTTCACCTGTTCCATCGATTCAAATTTCCGGGGGTCGCCGGTAGCCAGGCCGATCTGCTTGCCGCAAACCGTACATTTACCGTTGCTTAATACCAGTTCCATCCACTTCGATGCCAGGGCGATCGATTCATAGCCGTTATCCATGGTGATATAAGGCAAACCGATCTCCGAACATCCGGCCACGGCGAACTGCCGCCAGTCTTCCACTGTCAGGTCGGGATAGGCTTTGGCCGCCATCTGTATGCCTTTGCGGTCGCCAATGAACTTCGGATAACCCAGTCCGAGGCGAATTAGTTCCGTCGCCCTCTTGAGGTATTTCCCCGGGGTGCCCTCCCATATCCTCATGGCAAATTCCGGCTGATTTAGACGCAGCTGTTCCATAGCTTCCAGGACCAGCAGGGTTACCTCGTTACAGGCATCTTTACCTTCCCTGGTCTGTCCGCCAATCACCATCGTCTGAGCCAACCCCTGCCCGGTCGCCCATTGCGACCACTCGTAGTTAAGCGCCCAGGCCGGTTCGTTGAATTTCACCAGGAAGCATTCCAGCAGTTCCAGGGCTTCCTCACGGGTCATCTTCTTTTCGTCTTCTACGGTTTTCTTATAGAAGGGATACAGAATCTGGTCAACACGGCCGAGAAAGTGAATGGCAAAAGTAGCGTGTTCCATCCAGGTCAGGGAGAACAGGAACCAGAAGGTTTGTAAAGCTTCCCACCAGTCCCGGGCCGGATTTTCCGGTACCCAGTTACAGACCTCAGCAATACGCGCCAACTCCTTTTTCCGCTTGGGATTACTTTCTTTGGCAGCCATCTCCCGTGCCAGCCCGGCATATTTCTGGAAATACTCGGTTGCCGCATCAAGGGTAATAAGGACAGCATCGTAAAACTCTTTCCGCTGCTTCTGGTCAAAATGGCTGTACGGTTGCTCCAGTTCCGCCATTTTCTCTATAACTTCTGCCCTGATGCCCTTGATCCCTTTATTCAGGACTTTATCGAAATTGATGAACATGTGGCCGGCTTCCCGGGTCATCGAGACATCGCCGATGATGGGGATGTGGGGACAAGATGAGACTCCGGGCGCAGTATGTTCCAGAATATCCGGGTCGACATTTTTTAGATTGCTTTCAAAAAGAGACAGGGTTTTACCTTTAATCGCCGGAATGATCTCTTCTTTTAATTCCTTCCTTTCCTCGGGATGGATCAATATCTTGTCGTAAGGCCGAATGGAAAAATCTTTGACCGGATCATCCATTTCGGCGGCGACTGAATTGATGTTGGCGGTAGTGACAAAAGCGGAGCGTGGTTTACTCCCAACGGTACCGACGATCAACTCATCTTCCTGTATCTTGATGCTTTTTTCTTTCAGGAAGATCTCCAGAAAACGGGCACGCTGGATGATAGAAGGCTGATCTTGATAACGGGCATAAGCCTTAATTTCAGCACGGATGCGTTCCAGGCAGATCTCGGCTTCTTTACGTACTCTATCCCGGGCTTTTTTCACCCGTTCCGAACGGATCGGTTCAAAAACTTCCTGCCAACTTCCTACTTCCTTATGCGATTTGTTACCAAGCTCGATCGCCATGACCCACCTCCGGCACCATGAATCCCGCTGAACGGTCCTTTATAGTAATATTTTATATCAAACCGGCTGCCCTTAGCTCTTCCAGGGGTTTTGCCTGCTTTACCTCTTCGACTAACTGCGGAGCGGGCTCCGGGTATACTACTTCTACGGATTCACGGGACGGTAAAATGACGGTAGAAGTACGCGGCGGCATTGAGACAACGCCATTTTGATTTTTCGCCCAGGCTTCGATATCCACACAGGCTTTTTTATCTTCCATATACTTCTTAACTACCTTCCCTTCCAGGATCGTGGTATCACCTATCATATTAAAAGCCCGCTCATCCCCACTCATTTTCCAGAGGAAGCCGTCGTCCCCCATCCAGTTGGTGAAGAGATTACAGAGCCACGCCATCCGCTGGTTCCCGTAATCATACGCCCTTTCCACACCGATCGCCCGGGCAAACTGGTCAAGATAATGGACCAGTTCCGGGGCATCGGCTTCGCCGGTCTCCTCGATATATTCCAGGAATTTCGTGTGCCGCCGTTCGTAATCGAATTCATTTTTATGTGCTTTGAGATATGGTGAACCGGCTCCCATCAACCAGACAAGCTCATCACGCACGCTCAACGGGCCTTTGATCACCGGCCCGACCTTGTCTCCAACCTGGACATCTTCCCAGTAACGGGGCTGGCTGCCCCTGACTTCTTCGGTATCATACGCTTCCAATATCCCCAGCCAATCTGATTTTGTGTAGGTTTGCCTGGCTTTCCCGCGGTTCTTCTTCGCGGTCCCAGCAGCACTCCTTTCTGCCCAAACAATATGATAGAGTTCTTTCGCCAGGATATCACCGGTGGCAGCATCCAGGTAGACGATGTCTCCATAATCGATATAGATTTTCCCGCTGCCCGCCATCCGTCCTTGTTTAATGTCCATATCACGGATAATGGCCACCGACGCCAGCCTGGTTCCTTCAATAACAGGTCGGTACCATTCCCAATCACCCCCGGAATACCAGCCGTGGACACCGGTAAGACCGCTTCCCGTAGCCGTCCATTGGTGGGTATGCAGGAAGGTACCGGGGGCGATAATGCGGCCGTATTTCGTCTTAGCCGCATAACCGGCATTCCGGAAAAGCGGGTTGGTGTCACCATACCCATCTACGAAATGCCGGATGGCATCTACAGTGACTTCGCTATTAAAAAAGATACTGGAAGGAATGAAAGGTTTGTTCATCCGGAAGGCTCTTCTTTCCAGGAGGTCGGAGGTAACCGTACTGGCTTCTTGAGTATTTTCTTTAGCGATTTTCACACGGGGATGGTTTGCCCATTTCTGCTCATCGATCCTGATATTGTGTTCTTCTAGCATCTTCTTTCCCTGCATACACTTACTTTATTTGCTCTGTAAAAATTGAAATGTGATAAACTCATATATATTATCGTATACCACATATCGTATAATATATTTACTCACCATAAAATACAAATAGATTATACTTTTATCCTCCGGATTATCTATAATCTAAGGTGATTTTTAACATGAGTCAGGTAATGATTTGGCAGCATATGAAGGTTCCTTAAGCCCTTACCGCGTCCTGGATCTCAGTGACGAAAACGGCCAGCTTGCCGGGCGCATACTGGCGGATCTCGGGGCAGATACGATAATCGTGGAGCCTGTCGCGGGTAGTCCGAGCCGAAGGCTCGGTCCTTTTTATCAAGATATTCGTGATCCCCAAAAGAGCTTATTCTGGTTTTCTTTAAACACTAATAAACGCGGCATCACGCTCGATATAAGACAACCATCAGGAAAGGAAATCCTGAAACAGTTGGTTAGATCAGCTGATATCCTGATCGAATCCTTTAATCCAGGATACCTGGACCAACTTGGCTTGGGCTACCGCGTTTTACAGGAAACTAATCCCAACCTGGTCATGACTTCGATCACCCCCTTCGGCCAGTATGGCCCCTGGCGTGATTATAAGAGTTCCGACCTGGTACAGATGGCTTTAAGCGGCCTGGTTTTTCTCAGTGGGGAACCGGGGAAAGCACCGCTGCGTATACCAATTCCTCAGGCATGCATGCATGCCGGGGCCTGGGCGGCGGCGGCGGCGATGATGGCATTGTACGGACGGCATATCAATGGACGGGGACAGTTCGTCGATGTTTCCATTTTGGAATCAGTGACCTGGGCCAATTACTGCGTCGCCGAGTGGTGGTCTTATGCCCGTTTGAACAATAAGCGGGAAGGTACCTGGCGGCAGCAGGGCTTATCCCGTATGCAACTGCTTTTCCCGTGTCAAGACGGGTATGTGCTGCTCTTTATCCTCGGAGGCACGATGGCCACCAAAGGAGAATGGAAACTGGTCGAGTGGATGGAGCAGGAGCATAAGTGCCCGGAATGGTTGAAGGGCTTCGACTGGGCAAAACTCGATGTTAGTTTTGCTCAGCAGGACTTTTTCGATAAGTTGTCGGCAGCTATCGCCGAATTCCTTGCAGATAAGGCTAAAAACGCGTTGTTTGACTGGGCGATGCAAAATGAACTCTTTTTGGCCCCGGTGAACGATGTCAGCAACCTGCTCGACAACCCGCAGCTGAAAAGCCGCGATTTCTGGGTTCGCCTGCCGCATGATGAACTGCAGGACGCAATCACTTATCCCGGCCCTTATGCCAGGTTGAGTGAAACACCAATCACTATACGAAAGCGAGCCCCGCTCATCGGTGAGCATAATGACGAGATATATACTCGAGAATTGAATATTTCACCGGCAGAATTAAGCAGGCTGAAAAAGGAAAAAGTGATCTAGATGGCCCAAATCCTGCCACTGGAAGGTATTAAGGTACTTGAACTAACCCGGGTGATCGTGGGCCCGGGAGTGGCCCGATTCCTCGGTACTGGTGGGGCAACGGTAGTCCATGTCGAAAGTCAAAAAAGACTGGACTTCAACCGGACTTCCTTCCCTTATAAAGACAATATCAGCGGTATCAACCGGGCAGGTTATTTTCAAAGGTATAATCCGGACAAACTCGGTATGGGCCTTGACCTTTCCAAACCGAAGGGATTAGCCATAATGAAGAAACTGGTTGCCTGGGCTGATATCTTTGTCGAAAGTAACGTCCCCGGGATGTTAACTAAATTCAGTCTTGATTATGACGCTGTCAGGAAATTGAACCCGGGCCTCATCATGCTGAGTTCAAGTCAAATGGGACAACAAGGCCCAATGGCACGTTACAAGGGATTCGGCGTACAAACTGCGGCCATGGCCGGTTTCCATCAAATAACCGGATACGGTGATGGCAACCCGGTCGGGCCATATGGCGCGTACACCGATATGGTTTCTATTCATTGGTTGCTGGCTATCGTTATCGCCGCCCTGGATCACCGAAGAAGAACAGGCCAGGGACAATATATCGATCATTCACAGCTTGAAGCCGGAATTCATTTTTTAACTCCGGCGGTCCTGGATTATACTGCCAACGGGCGACCCTCCGCACAGTCGGGCAACCGGGATGTTGATGCCGCTCCTCACGGTTGTTTCCGCTGCCGTGGTGAAGACCGCTGGTGTGCGATTGCAGTGTATTCAGAAACGGAATGGCAATCTTTCTGTAAAGCATTGGGCGATCCCGCATGGGCTGCGAATATTAAATTTGCCGCTTTACCGGGCAGAAAAGAATACGAGAGCGAGTTAAATTTACTGGTTGAAAAATGGACGCGTCAACATACACCGGAAGAGGTAACAAAGATACTGCAATCTGCCGGCGTCGCCGCCGGCGTGGTATCCAATGGAGAAGATTTAAACAACTACCCTCAACTCATTGCCAGAAATCACTATAAATTGTTAAATCATACCGAGATCGGCCCGGTCCCCTTCAGTAATCCTCCTTTTCAGTTTTCGGATACAACGGTCGAGGTCCGCACGGCGGCACCCTGTTTCGGGGAGCATACTGAATACGTCTGCCGGGAAATACTGAAAATGTCCGATGAGGAATTTATCAGTCTGCTTCAAGAAGGTGTTTTCGAATAAAAGCATATTATTATGGACTTGATTAAGGAGCGAAAGATGGCTTTAGTTTATACCAAACAAGAAGCAAAAAAATGGGCAAAACAACACTTAAAGGGGTTGGAAGCCGTTATTTTCCCTTCTTTCACACCCGATTTGGCCGAACTTGATGAAGAAGGCATACGCTTCGATGTCAACAATTTGATCGAAAATGGATTTACTTATGCCATGGTTGCCCCGGAAGCTTGCGGCATGACATTTACAGAACGGAAAAAGTTTGTTGAAATCGTATGTGACGAAGCGAAAGGCCGGATTTTCACTTCCGTAGCTGTGATGCAGGATACCGTGGAAGAAGATATCGAAATGCTCCGGCATATCGAGAAAGTCGGGGGAACCTTTGCCCGGCTCGGACACCCCATTCAGTATTATCCCCGGTCAGTAGAAGATATTTTCCAGATGTATAAGTATATGTGCGACGCTACCAACCTGGCGATCGTTTTTTATGCCAACCGCCTCCACACCAGGAAATTTCATCCCAGTTATTTTCCCCCGGAACTCCTGCCACGTATTGCCGATATCCCCAATGTCATAGGAGCGGAAATCGGCGGCGGTAACCCCTTACCGGTCACCGTGATGTACTTTCAAACCCTGGGGGACAAACTGGTAGTCAACGATCCAGTCCCTGACCGCTGGTTTATCACCGTCCCAAAATATGGCCAGCAGTGGGCCGGTGCCGGGCCGTTTTACGAAATGCAGACTCCCGAAAAACCCCGCCTGGTGAAGATGTTCAACCTTCTGGTGAAAGGTGAGGTAGAAAAAGCTCTCGATATCTGGTGGGAACTAGCCCCGATGCGGGATGGAGCACCAGGTTTCGCTAATTCTTATTTTCATACCGGTACCGTAACAGCCACCAGCGACAAATATTCTCATTGGTGCAACGGTGGCAACGGTGGTTCAGTCCGGCAGCCGACAGGACGGTTTCACGATTATCAAAAAGAAGCCGTCAGGGCTGGTTTGAAAGCAATTGGTTTAACGCCGCGTGAACCGGAAGAAGAATTTTATATCGGCCGTGTGAATTACGGTAAAGGCTTTAGAATGAAAAAATATGCTTGATCACCGGAAGAGGAATCCTTTCCCGGCTGCCAGTATTATATAAGAGTATTTTGTGCTCTGGCTGTTAATAAATAATACCACAATATTGAGTTAAATATCGTATTATATATATCGGTACCGATGATTGATTTAAAGCTAAAAAGGCACGTTTATTGCGAATAATGAGACTTCCTTAAATTAGTAAATTTGGATTTTGTGCGTATATTATGATAAAATCGTTAACCAGTATGAAATCAACAATCGATAAAGAAAATAAAAATAAGATTCGCCTGCGGTTGACCACCGCTGATAACCTCTGGTTGCTCCTTGCCCGTACTCAACATATCGTTTCCAAGATTCGCCATAAAGAGCTACGCCAATGCGGCGTAACTATAAACGAAGCAGCGGTTCTCTTTACGATCCTGCGCCTAAAGCGGCCGGCAACACCGGCGGCGATATCTCAGGAAGTGCACTGGGAACCGCACACCGTTTCGGAACTCCTGAAAGTTATGGAAAAGAAGGGCACCATTAGAAAAGTACGTGACCTGGAGCGAAAGAACCTGATACGGGTGGAAATCACGGATAAAGGCCTGGTAGCGTACCAAAAATCTGCACAACGGAAATCGACACGGCAGGTCATGTCCGTTTTAAACAAAGAAGAGCAGCTTCAATTATGGACACTATTAGCTAAAGTCCGGGATAAAGGCCTGGCACAATTAGGGATAGAGATACCGGATGTGTATCCGCCATCCTCCCCAAACAAATCTGAGTAACCCGATTGACGGCCTCAACCCAAACAGGCAGCCTGCCTTATTTTCCTGAGAATCGTTATTAAAAATTACCGTTTTGGTAGTTTTGAAAATCCAACCTGGATTTTAGATTTTCCGGAAAGGTAAAGATAACGGTCGGTTTGCCTGGTATATTCCGGCCAGTTTGGAATCCCTTCGGCCTTAGGTTTCCCGGCACGGGCAAAACTGGACCACAGCGCCATCATTGTTTCGGAAACCGCCCGGTCAGTGGCATCCAGGCCTGGTTTTGCCGATCTGGCCCCCGACCGGAGAGCATGTACCGATACCGAATCCCACCAGCCGGTCGAATCGTCCCAATCGCCAAATACATAGGGTAGTTCCATTGAATGAACCGAAACGCAGCCTTCCTGTTTCCATCCCGCCGGCACCTGGTCGAAGAGACAGGCATAGCACTTTTGGCCCAACTGCCGGTTGGCTTCGAGCATTTCCACATATGCGCCCGGTAGAGCGGATATTACCAGCGGGCCGGGACCGGTAAGTTCACCCAGGTTCGTACTCACGATGAGCGGAACAGCATTGAAAAAATCCGAAGCCAGTACCCGGCGCGGGATGTCCGGTATCACCCAGCCGTCCGCCGAGGCATCGAAGTCATTCACACTGGGGGGCTGCGAAGGGTCGCGCACACCCTGCATTCCCTGAGCAGCTTCGATGATTTTTCGTGCGGGCACCTTACGGGCTTGTTCCAGCGTTTTCACCCCTAATTTCTTAAACAACGCCTGGCCGCTTTTCTCACTATCTGCCATTGTCATTCCGGTAAGTATTACCGTAGAGATACCGCTTTCACAAATGGCTTTATGAAACAGGCCTTTGGCCAGCGGAGAGGCCATCATGATAGAGACCTTGGCCCCACCTCCGGACTCACCAAAAATTGTCACGTTATCGGGATTACCGCCAAAGTCGGCGATATTGTCCTGTATCCATTGCAGCGAGGCGATCAAATCAAGGAAAAGGTAATTTCCCGAGACACCTCGAGATGATTCTTTAGAAAGCAAGGGATGGGCTAACAGACCGATCGGACCGAGCCGGTGAGTAAGTGTCACCACGACCACGCCGTGCTCCGGTAAACGGTAATTGTTCCACACTTTATCGCAGCCGCAGCCGGAAGCGTAACCACCCCCATGCATCCAGACCATCACCGGTAATTTTTCATCAGGTGCCCGTGCCGGGGTAACCACATTCAGGTACAGGCAATCCTCACTCATCGGAAGATCAGGGCTGATCTTGGGGATAAATATTTGCGGCGACATTGCCGTAAAAGCGGTACATTCACGAATACCTTTCCAGTTTTTCACCGGCTGCGGCGGCTGCCACCGCAGTTTGCCAATCGGAGGTGCTGCATAAGGAATCCCCCGGAAAATGGAGACTTCTTTTCCCGGCCGCCCAATGATCGTTCCGGACACATAACCATTTTTGGTTTTAACCAGCTGCATCATAATCCCTCCCGATTTGGGTATCATACCCATGTTTTCTGATAATATCGTATCCGATTTATGATATACGATAGATAATATACGATATCTCACAATAGATTGTCGATGTATAGATTATAGTGGTTTATATTTAAAACAGTGCCCAACTAAGAAAAACAGATTGACAACATACATTATTTGTGGCTAGAGTTTACTCCATGGAAAATAAAAAAAACTACCAGCGACCGCAAACCATGAACTCCCGCCGGGTTTATCCTTCCTGGCTTAATCAAGCTGTTTTTTACCAGGTTTATCCCCAGAGTTACTATGACGCGAATGGTGACGGCATCGGCGATATTCCCGGTATCATTCAAAAACTGGATTACCTGCAGTGGTTGGGAATCAGCGCCGTCTGGATCAATCCCTGCTTCATTTCTCCTTTCCAGGATGCCGGTTATGATGTGGCTGATTACTACCGGATCGCCCCCCGTTACGGGACTAATCGTGATCTCTTAAAATTATGCCGGGAAGCCCACCGCCGGCAGATAAAAATATGCCTTGACCTGGTAGCCGGACATACTTCCCTGGAACATCCCTGGTTTAAAGCATCATGCTTACCCAGGCATAACAAATACTCGGATCGTTATATCTGGACTACCTCCGGGACATCAGATGAAAATGTCCCTCTCTCTTTTATCCGCGGTTATGCCCCGCGAAATGGTAATTTCGTCGCTAATTGTTTTTATTTCCAGCCGGCTTTGAACTTCGGATTCGCCCGGCCGGCCGCAAACCAACCCTGGCAGCAAGCTGTAGATGCCCCCGGCCCACGCGCCGCCCGGCAGGAATTGATGAAAATCATGGAGTACTGGCTTAGCCATGGAGTGGACGGCTTTCGCGTGGATATGGCTTTCTCACTGGTAAAACTGGATCCGCGGCACCGGGAAACTATCAAGTTGTGGCAGGAAATCGGGCAAAAAATACGCCGCCGGTATCCTGATATCGCATTGATTTCCGAATGGGGAAATCCTGAAGAATCGATTGCTGCCGGCTTTGATATCGATTTTATCCTGCACTTCGGTGCCGGTGGTTTCAATGACCTGATGTTAAATGAACACTGCTTCTTTCGCCGTCACGGCGGCAGTACCATTCAGAGTTTTCTGAAAAGTTATTTAGCCCAGGCTGCAGCCACAAAGGGCAATGGCTTGATTTCTATTCCCAGTGCTAATCACGATATGAAAAGGCCTTGTGCCGACGGAAGAACGGCCCAAGACCTGAAAGTCATTTTTACGTTTTTATTGACCTGGCCCGGTGTACCTTTCATCTATTACGGCGACGAAATCGGTATGCGTTATCTCCCGGGATTAGCTTCGAAAGAGGGTGGCTATGCACGCACCGGAGCCCGTACGCCCATGCAGTGGGGCGACGGCTTGAATGCAGATTTTTCTACCGCCACCAAAGGCCGGCTTTACCTCCCTCTCGATTCCCGCCGGAGCCGCCCCACGGCCCGGAAACAGGCAGATGATCCCAGGTCGTTGCTCAACCACGTTCGTAAACTAATTAACTTAAGGAAGCGTTCCCCTGCCCTCCAGGCCGATGGTAATTTGATTCCAATTCCCATTGATAATAATGGACATTATTTTGCATATCTGCGGCAATCCGGCAATGAGCGGTTTCTCATCCTCCTCAATCCTTCTGCAGAACCTTGTCAATTTCATATCGATAATTTAAGGGCTGGTAATATTGTGACTCAAATCAATCATGGTACTCGTGTTGATACTCAGGGAAATGATATCAACATTAAAATGGCCGGGGTATCCTACGGCGTTTACAATATTTAGGTCGAGATACCTGGCCGGCTGTCGGAAATATCAAAAGGAGTATGGGGCCGGTGTTTAGAACGATTCGCCATGATGAAAAAGTATCCATTACAACAAGAGATGGAACCATTCTTGCCGGCGAGGTTTACCGGCCCGGCGGCCGCGGGAAATATCCGGCGATTCTTATGCGCACCCCTTACCAGGGCGACGCTATTACCGGGGCAGGGTCAAGTTATGTCAAATTAGTTCCCACAGTCCAAGCAGGTTATGCCCTGGTGATCGCCTATGTCAGGGGAAGGTTCGGCTCACAGGGGGAATATGATCTTAGGTCACCGCAAAAAATAGAGGGCGCAGACTGCTACGATACTATCGAATGGGTGGCCAACCAACCCTGGTGTGATGGCAATATCGGCATGGCAGGTGAGTCTGCCCTGGGCACCGTCCAATGGCGGTCAGCCCGGGAGAATCCACCGCATCTAAAAGCGATTGCCCCGAAACTGGCCGGGGCCCCCGGAGAAAGCCGCCCGGAAACCACTGATGCACCGACCAACCTAAATATCGCCGTCAACCTGCTCCTGGTCCTGGCTGGTGATGTGCTGGACAAATTGGATAAACAGGGAACCGATACTTCCACAGCTCGCCGCTTATTGTCCCAGGTAAAAGATAGCCCCGCTCTCGCTTACAACTATTTGCCGCTTAAAGGGGTGCCCCAGTTTGATTTCCCGGATGCCCGGGAAATCTGGAATACCTGTTTACATATGTCAACCGCCGGGCCAACTGCCAGTCCGGGCGAGACTTACCCATTCCATCAGGTAAAAATCCCCAGTTTAAGTGTCACTAACTGGTATGATCCTTTCTCCCGGAATTCGTTCTTCTCCTTCTCTAAAATGATTAGTGAAGGCGGGAGCAAATATGCCCGTGAACACCAGCACTTGCTGGCCGGTCCCTGGTGTCATTGTAAACCCCAGCGGGTCCTGGGTGACATTGATTTCGGGCCTTATGCTGATGAAACCGGTTCCCGCGCCTCGGCCTATCTGCTTTCCTTCTTCGATAAGTATCTGAAAGGCAAGGACATCGTTTTACCGCCTGTTCGTTATTTTACGATGGGGAAAAACATCTGGCATGATTCCTCCAGCTGGCCGCTGCCCCAAACTGAATGGCAGAGATTTTTCCTGCACAGCCGGGGCAAGGCTAATTCCTGTTCCGGCGATGGCATACTGAGCCGGGATGAACCAAAAAACGAGCCTGCGGATATTTATACCTACGATCCTCATAAACCGGTTTTTACGGCAGGCGGGCGTGGTGGAGTTGCTGAGAATGGTTTTCTTTATGGGCCTATCGACCAGATCTATGTGGAACGCCGGGAGGATGTTTTATGTTATACATCTCCCCCCTTGGAACGGGAATTTGAAGTAACCGGGCCCCTGTTATTGCATCTGTTTGCTTCGTCTTCATGCCTTGATACCGATTTCACCGCCAAGCTGGTCGATGTTTATCCTGACGGCCGTGCTTTCAATATTGCCGATGGTATTGTGCGGGCGCAATTCCGCAACTCATTTTATAAACCGGAATTACTGATCCCAGGCAATGTCATCGAGTATGTCATTCACCTGGGACACGCCAGCCAGGTTTTCTTGCGCGGACACCAAATCCGCATCGATATCACCAGCAGTAATTTCCCTACTTTCGACCGTAATATGAATACCGGCCATCCTATCGGCGAGGATGCTGCAGGGATTCCGGCATCACAGACGGTATATCACCAGGCCGGGTATGCGTCCTATATCGATCTACCGGTAATTCCTTTATAAATACACGGATTATTTTTTCTTGGGAGATAACGGATATGAAACAAGGGAAATATGCCAGATATTTTCTCACCGAACCGGGTTTACGGAATAAACCCCGCATTCAAATGTCCAATCCCAGTGCCTACGTGGACAGTGAACTCCATTTCGGGGCACCGGTAAACTTTTCCATGGCCTGGAGATATATCAAAGAACCCATGCTTTTTGACCGGGTGCCTCATTCGCACAAATTCGATGAGTTCCTTTGTTTTCTCGGCGGTAACCTGGAAGATATCTTTGAGTTCGACGCTACTATTGAATTATCGATGGGTGAAGAGTCGGAATTATACCTGATCGAACAACCCACCATCGTCTATATCCCGGCAGGTTTCGTCCATACCCCTCTCACCTTTAAACGGATCGTGAAACCGGTGCTTTTCCACCCCATCGCCCTGACACCGAATTATTACAGTAAATTTTCAGAAAATATCACTTTCTTTAAAAACACCGGGACGAAGGAAGCTTAACTACCGGACGGTATATCCTCCATCCACAACCAGGTCGTGGCCAGTCAGGTAACTGGCCGCGTCGGAGGCCAGGAAAAGCAACGCCCCGCGCAGTTCTTTGGGTTCCCCCAACCGCCCCATGGGGGTCAGGGCTTCCCAGTCAGGGAATAATGGCTGCATCGTCGACAGCGTCATTTCTGTTTTCATATAACCCGGACTTATCGCATTGACCCTGATGCCATAAGGTGCCCACTCCAGGGCTGAAGACCGGGTTAGCATCACCACGCCGGCTTTCGAAGTATTGTACACTGCCTGCTTCTGAGGGACATTGACGATACGGGCAGAGATCGAACCGATGTTGATAATGCTGCCGCTTTTTCGCGGTATCATGATGCGTGCCGCCGCCTGGGAACACAGAAAAACCCCTTTCATATTTGTATCTATGATATGGTCCCAGTCCGGTTCGGACATATCTTCGACCGGGGCTTGCATACTGACACCGGCGTTGTTGACACAAATATCAAGGCCTCCGAATTGCTTTGCTGTTTCTGCGAAAGCCCGGTCGACGTCACTTTTCCTGGTAACATCGCCTTCGCAATAAATGCAGCGGACGCCTAACTTTTTAATATCTACGACAACCGGCAGCAATGTTTCCTTATGTAAACCAAATAGGGCCACCTCACAGCCGGCTTCTGCCAGTGTTACCGCCAGTTCTTTGCCGATTCCCCGCCCCGCTCCGGTTACCAGCGCTTTGCGTCCCCTAATATCGAAAATATCGTAGATACTCATATCAACTACTCCCGAACCTCGATTTTAACCTTTCTAATTATTCAGGCTAATGATTTTTCGATCTTTTTCAGGTTCTGCAGGCCTTTTACTGCCAGCTCCTCGCCGGTATCGGCAAACTTCCGCCAGATAGCACAGAGGCGGTTTAACTCTTCAAAACCAGGGTCGAAGGACTCGATCACCAGGGGCCCGTTATACCCTACTTTCTTCAACGCCGTGAAGAATTTTTTCCAGGGTACCAGTCCGGTACCGGGTATCCCCCGGTTGTTTTCACACACGTGGACATAACCGAGATATTCCCTGCCGCAGGTTTCCACCGCTTTACGGAAACTCATTTCTTCACGTATCATGTGGAAGGAGTCCAGGTGAACTTTGATATTCCCGGTTCCTACCGCTTTGCAGTATTTGACCGCATCTCCAGCAATATTCAGGAAATGGCTTTCAAAACGCCCTACCGGTTCCACTGCCAGGATCAAGCCGCTCTTGCTTTTGGCATACCGGGTTGCCTCCCTCATCCCCTCCACCGACCAGTTCCACTCTTCTTCGGTACGGCCTTTGCCGGACAGGTATCCCCAGGCAGCATATATTACACCCGCCAGAATCTTCGAGCCGATCTCGTTATTGATATCCACCAACAGCTTCAGTGTATCGATGCCATGTCTCCTGACTGCTGCTTTAGGCGATATCAGGTTGCTTTCGGCGGGCATACCGATCGAAGTCACCACCTCGATCCCCACTTCCTCGATCTTTTCTTTCACCGCTTTGACGGGGAACCGTTCCGGGTGGCTGATATTAATATCCATCACCGCAAATCCGAGTGCTTTCGCCTTCTCGATCAAGGACAGGTCTTTCTCGGTAAATTCTTCCGTCCAAATAAGTGAATCAACACCAAATTTAAACATCTGCCATCCTCTCATATCTCAATATTCGTTGTAGAATCCAATACCCATCCGGGAGTTTAATAACGCAACCAATATATAGTAATATCATCGGTGTTATCAAATCACCGTATTCCGTCAAAGTATATACCAATTACCGGATGATGGAGGATGACCTATGAACCGCATCTTAATCGATCCCGGACATGTTTCAGGTATCATTGAAGCGAATCTTTTCGGCGGTTTTGCCGAGCATCTGGGACGATGTATCTACGGGGGGATTTATGACCCGGATTCACCCTTATCCGGAAAAGATGGCTACCGGCTTGATGTCCTCAAGGCTTTGCAGCGCCTGGGCATGACAGTCATCCGTTATCCGGGGGGCAACTTTGTCTCCGGTTACCGGTGGCGGGACGGGGTCGGCCCGGTAGCAGAACGTCCCGCCCGGACTGACCTTGCCTGGCATGATATCGAGACCAATCATTTCGGCACCAATGAGTTCGTGCAGTACTGCCGCCGGCTAAAGGCAGAACCTTATTTCGTAGTCAATTGCGGTGACGGTGACATGCGGGAAGCCCGCGACTGGGTGGAATACTGCAACGGC
>CAZSHH010000005.1:29487-35857 GCA_964606525.1 uncultured Dehalococcoidales bacterium | reverse complement strand
CCACACCGAGTCAAATACTGGGGCATCGGTAATGAAGTAGACGGTCCCTGGCAGATCGGCTACAAGACACCATCTGAATATGCCCGGGCTTTCACTGAATTCGGAAAAGTGATGAAATGGGTAGACCCGGATATCAAGCTGGTGGCTTCGGTTATTTCCCACTGGGAAGGCACCTGGGTAGAACGGACGAAACTGCTGCTGGAACAGGCGGCCGAACTGACGGACTACCTCTCTCTGCACTGGTATGTCGGCAATCCTGCTAACGACTTCAAGGCTTATATGGCAACATCCGAGTTGTTGGAAGAACGGTTGACCTCTTTCGAAGGGTTGGTCAATGCCATTAAGCTGGAAAGAGGCATCACCAGGCCTATCGGGATTGCCGTGGATGAATGGAATGTCTGGTACCGTACCCATCCCAGTTACGGCGCTGATACACAAAAAACCCGGTTGGAAGAAACATACAACCTGGAGGATGCCCTGGTCGTCGCCATGCAGCTCAATGCTTTTATTCGTCACGCCCGTTCAGTGAAAATGGCCAATATCGCCCAGATCGTAAATGTCATCGCCCCGGTCTTTACCAGCCGCAACCGGCTTGTCCTGCAGACGATTTTTTATCCTTTTGAGATATACCGTAAAACTTGCGGCCGCCTGAACCTGGACATCCGGTGGGAAAGCGATACTTTTACCGGCGGTAAATATACCGGGGTCCGTTACCTGGATGTTTCCGCAACGGTAGATGAAGCTAAGAAACAACTGACCGTCTATGTGGTCAACCGCTCCCAATCCCAGGATATGGCAACACAAATACAATTGACAAGCGGAGTATTCAACGGGCAGGCAACCGCATATACGGTAAACGGTCAAAACGTAAAATCTGAGAATACTTTCAGTAATCCGGGTATTGTTGCTTCCAAAAAGTCAACAGTTAAAGCTAACGGCAGTATCATGACTTATACCTTCCAACCTCATTCGGTAACTGCCCTGGTGTTTACAATTGGTTAATGGAACATTTACTGTCCGGGGACTATTGTGAGTAAAGTTGCGGACTTAAGTATCTCTTATTTGTTCTTACCGGAGCTTTCCTTTATCCTGGTACGGGCGTAGCCCCGCCACAATAGAAAGCTGATGCCGGCCAGGAACGCCGGCAGCGAGACCGGCCCCCACAACAGCAGCGGCTGTGACGGAAACCTGTCCAATAGAAAACCCCCAAGTAAAGGACCGAAGGAATTCCCGATGGTCCCGCACAAACCCAGCAGCCCCATGCTTTTTGCCCGGTCTTCCAGCCGGGCAATTTTCCCGATGACGGCATATGAAGCCGGGATGAACAGCATCTCTCCCGCTACCAGGATTGTTATTGCACCCACTGCCGGCAGGAAAGACCTGACCCAGGTAAAAGAGAGGAATCCCGCTCCGTACAATACACTGCCCAAAAATAATGACCAGCGGAAACCCAGCCGTTCGATCTGCTTCGATACCGGGTATTGGAATAAGATTATCAACAGGCCGCTGATGGACATCAACAAGCCGTACTGTTCAGGGGCAAAGCCGACCCGGTCTACCGTGAAGACCGACAGGGTACTACCCCACTGCGCCATCTCCAGGAAAAACAACATGCATATCACGCAAAAGACAAACAGGTGTATATCGGATATAAATACGCCCCTTCCGGATTTTACCTTAACTTTCACTTCTTTTCCCGCTTCATCTCGGGGCAGGTAAGGCAAACCGATCAGGGCGAAGGCAGTGATCAACGCACCTACCCCGAAAACCCAGGCATAGGAGGTAAGGCTCTGTAAATAACCACCGGTCAGGGGACCGATAGCCCATCCCAGGTTACCGCCGATAGCCATCAAGCCGTAAGACTCGGTCATGCGGTTATCCTGAGATACGTCTGCCACGATGGCCGAAATAGCCGGGGCTGACATATTACCCGAAATCATCACCATCGTCGTCGTCACGAAGATACTCCATATCGGGCGGTCTGTACCGATCAGTAACGCCAGTAAGGCAAAGGCCAGTATTTCCATCACCATGAAGATGACAAACAACTTGCGGTGGCCGAACCGGTCTGCAAGGGCACCTCCCCCCATCTGGGAAACACCAGCCGTGATCCCGGCAATTAAAAAAAACAGGCCTACTACTGTCATTGATATGCCGCGCTGCTGGTGCAGGTATAACGGTAGATAGGTGAAAGCGATGGAGAAACCCATCGACCGGATCGCCTGGATCATCATCGTGATCCAGATTCCTGACGGATAACGCCGGGCGGTCCGTATCAACTTATTAAACAAAGGCATCTGATCGACTCGTTATTACTGTATTTTTACTTTTTTATGTGATTTCCTGAAAAACAAAAAGCCCAGGCTGTTCCTGGGCCAGGTAATCTGTTACTTCAGTGTTAATATGCTATTTTATTGATTATATCTCTGAAATGACCAGATACCAGGCCCAGCGGAAACCCCCGCGGCTCCGGCGAAACGTTTTATGCTGCTTTGGCCTGTCATCTGCATCATTTTACTCTTAAAGATTATAGACCCGTGTAGTCTACTATGATAGTGAACCATTGTCAAGCGTCATTATCTCTCAGCTTTCAAGCCTTTCTGACATTTACCATGAAAGCTTTATATTCCGGGGTCATCGAATTCCCATCGCCTACATTAGGTGTCAATAGATTGATAGTATCGCCGCAGTCTTCGGGAAATAACCAGCCGTAGTTGAAGGTTCCTCCCACCAGGTGCACGGTTTTTCCCCCACAGGTTAGCGGTTGGAACCGCTTCGTGACGATTGCTACTACCGTTACTGAGCCGCGCATTGAATCTACGATTACCTTCTGTCCATTCCGGATACTTTTTTCGGCGGCCAATTCTTCACTCATTTCTATATAAGCTTCCGGCATCATTTCTGTCAGGTTAGACTGCCACCGGGTCATCGCGCCGCTGCACCAGTGTTCCGTACAGGAATATGTCGTCATTACAATGGGATACCTCGCATCGGCATTGGCATATTTATCCATCTCGCCAGTGAAAATCTTGATAATGGGGCTGTTCAATTGGGATGTCATCAGGTTCTGGCTGAAAGGCCCTTCGAGCGGTTCATAATGTTCCGGAAACGGCCCGTCGGCCAATCCCGGGCCAAAGAGTGAAGCAATGCCGTCCGCTTTCATGATAAAAGGCAACTTACCGCCTTCCTGGTTCAACGGGACTCCCCCGCCGTCGATCACATCCCCTATCCAGGCTCCATTTTCCCACCTTACCAGTGGCCGCTCCGGATCCCATGGTTGGCCGTCAGGATCAACGGAAGCCCGGTTGTAAATGATGCGCCGGTTCATCGGCCAGGAGTACGACCAGTTGGGATACAATCCCAGGCCGGTGGGGTCCTCCTTGCCTCGCCGGGTCATATTATTCTTGCCGTCACGGGTAAAAGCCCCGGAAAAGATCCACATCCCACAGGAAGTCGAACCGTCAGCCTGGAGATTAGGAAAACCTGGTACTAATTCTCCTTTTTTATAAGCGGCCGTGCCAATGGACTTGTCTTCCAGGAAATATCCGTTAATGGCCTTAGCTGTCTGCAGGGCATTCCAACCGTCTTTATCTTCGTAGTCCCACTTAAGGTTCAATACCGGTTCTGGGAATACCCCCTCCTGATTTTGATACAGCTCTTTTATCTTGTGCATGAGCCGGTAAAACATATCTCCTACCGGGATAGCATCGCCGGGGGGATTACCCGCTTTATAATTCCACTGCATCCAGCGGCCGCTGTTACTCTGGCTGCCGTCTTTTTCCACCGAGGCTGCTGCCGGCAGCAGGAATACCTCTGTCTTGATCTGAGCAGGGTCCATTCCCGGCCCTTTCCAGAAGGAAGCCGTTTCATTATCAAAGATATTGGCATGTACCAGCCAGTCGAGGTTCTTCATTGCCTGGCGTAGTTTGTTGGCATTCGGCATACTAACCGCAGGGTCGGTACCGGCAGTGATAAATCCCTTCACCTTACCCTGGTACATGTTATCGATCATATTCAACGAGGAAGCATTCTGGGAATCGTCTATCTTTGGTAACCATGAATAGCCGAAGTCGTTGTCTACCGTGGCATCCGTACCGAACCAGGTCTTCAAAAGGGAAGTAATGTATTTGGGATAATGCTGCCACCAATTCACGGAATCAGGTACTTTTGTCGTGGGGGTATTGGCCGCCAGGTATTCCGCTAGTGTTGCCTGTGAAGCTTTCGGGGCAGCTAAATACCCGGGAAGATAATGGTAAAGCAGGGCAAAATCCGTGGAGCCCTGGACATTTGGTTCACCACGCATCGCATTGATGCCGCCGCCGGCGATGCCGATATTACCCAGCAGCAGTTGCACAATACACATGGCGCGGATATTCTGTACCGCTACCGTATGGTGAGTTTGTCCCAGGGCATACATGATCGTCCCGGCTTTGTTTTTTACACCTGTGCTGGCGAAAGTTTCATATACCTTTATCAGGTCTTCCTCAGGTGTACCCGTGATCGAAGAAACTTTATCCAAATCATATCGGGCATAATGTTGTTTCAAGATCTGCAAAACACAACGGGGGTTCTGCAGTGAGAGATCAACCTGCGCCGTACCATCGGCGTTTTTCTTGAAAGCCCAGGAGGATTTGTCATATTTACGGGCGGTAATATCGTACCCCGAGAAAAGGCCGTCATCGAAGTGATACTCATCTACTACGAGATTAGCGGCATTAGTATAATTGACCACATATTCCCGGAAATATTTCTCATTTTCAATGATATACTTGATCATTCCACCCAGGAAAGCGATATCGGTCCCTGGCCGCAGCCGGGCATAGATATCCGCTTTGGCCGAAGTCCGGGTAAACCTGGGATCAACATGGATAACCTTAGCCCCGCGGTCCTGCGCCCGCTGCACCCATTTAAACGATATCGGATGATTTTCTGCGGCATTGCTGCCCTGGATCAGGAAAACATCGCTGTTTTTCAGATCAATCCAATGATTGGTCATTGCGCCACGCCCAAACGACTCTGCCAGAGCCGGTACCGTCGGGCCGTGTCAGACACGGGCCTGGTGATCTATATACACCAGCCCCAGGGCCCTCGCCAGCGACGCCATGATAAAGCATTCTTCATTATTCACATTGGAACTACCGTGTAAAGCGATCGTCTCCACGCGGTTCACCGTTTTACCCTGGCTGTTGACTGCCATGAAATCAGCGTCACGTACTGACTTAATTTTGCCGGCAATCCGGGTCAATGCCCAATCCCAGTCTTTCTTTTCCCACTTATCGCTGTAAGGAGCCCGGTATAAGACATCCTTCAGGCGGTGTTCGTTAGCAGTCGTGATCTGCATGATATTGGCGCCTTTCGGACAAAGCGTGCCTTCATTAATGGGGTGCTCAGGATCACCTTCGATACTGAGAATTCTACCATTCCGGTCGGAATAACAGACCAGTCCGCAGCCAACCGAACAATAACAACAGATGGCCGTTGTCTTGACCGCTCCTTTCAACCGGTCCGCTTTTTCCATGTCGATGGCTGCAGCTGCCGCCGGTTCTACATCGACTCCCGCAGCTGTTAAAGCCAGGGTTCCTACCAGCACACCTCCCGTTCCTTTCAGAAATTGACGACGGGATACTTTCATCTTTCCCTCCTTTTGCCATCGGTAATGCTTAACTTTATTCTGCCGAAATGCAGCGTAATAAGATGTTATCCTTTTTCGGATGCCACCATATCTTCCCGGGATATTGGCAGCAGCCGGTAAGACAACCAGATCACAATCATGGCATCAGCCACCAGGGCTACGGATATCGCCACCTCCATCCAATGTGGGAAATAATTGTAACCGGGCCGCATCGAGAGGGCGAACATACTGACATTAAAACGGTTGAAAATCAAGCCGGCGACTACCAGGGTAGCACCCCAGAATAAACCGGCACGGTTTTGCCTGATTTTTGTAATTGAGAGAAGTATGATTGGTAATACCACTCCAATAGCTATTTCACCCCACCATAACAGATTTATCGGGTATTCAGAGAAAATCAAGCTTAACTCTCCTCTCGCGCCCAGGTCGGTCAATTTTAACAGCAGATACAGGCCCAGGATATAAGGTATTGCTCTTCCCAGGCCGCTTAGAATGTCCTTTTCCAGCCGGTGCCGCATCGTCATACTACTGATATTAGCCTCAAAAATAACCATTGCCGGCCCGACTGCTACCGCTGAGCAAAAAAACAAAATGGGCAGGATTGGCGTATACCATATCGGATGCAGCGTTTCCGGCATCATCAGCAGCATGGAACCAAGCGATGATTGATGTAGAGTGGAGAGCACCACACCGGCGATCACCAGCGGTATCTGGATAGCATGTTGCACATGGAGGGGC
>CAZSHH010000005.1:21162-29477 GCA_964606525.1 uncultured Dehalococcoidales bacterium | reverse complement strand
AAATTGCTTTTATTCAATGCCTCGAAGACTGCTGGACTGAATTCCAGGGCCAGCACCACAGTATATGTCATCACACAGATGGCTACTTCAAACAGTGGTGAATGGATATTCCAGTAGATGATAGCATGCCAGATGTACCATGGTTGGCCGAGATCGACCAGTAAAGCCAGTATCACCAGGGTATAACCCAGGAATGCCGTCAGTATCGCCGGACGGGCAACGGCATGATATTTTTCCCGGTGGAAAAGGTATACCCAGGCCGCCAGGGTAAAACCACCCGCCGCCAGAGCTACCCCGCAGTATAGGTCGAAACTGATCCAGAAGCCCCAGGGCCTGCCGTCACTTAAATTACTGATCGCTCCCAATCCGTTCACATAACGAATGATTATCGGTACCAGCCCAAGGAGCACAAAAAATGTCAGGATAGCCAGTCCCAGGGGAAAACGACGTTTCAACCCGCTCATTTCTCAGCCATCCTTTTAGCTTTTTCGTCCACCAGTTGTTTCATTTTTTGTTTCCGCCGGGTCAGCCAGTATATACCGGTCATGGTTACTGCCACGCCCAATAAGACCGGCGGCACTAACCGCATCGCCCGGGCAGCATTGACCGTCACCGGGTCGGTCCCGACATCGGCAAACCCTAATTCATCGAACGAAACCGGTGACAGGTATAACCAGGAGGTACCCCCGACTTCCTTTTCCCCATAGATGTGATCGTAATATTTTGCCGGAGTAGCGGCAATACGCTCCCGGGCTTCAAGTAATAAGTCATCCCTTTCCCCGGTTTTCAGTGCTCCGGTGGGACAGGTGGTAACACATGCCGGCTTGAGGTCAATATTTAAACGGTCGGCACAGAAATCGCATTTTCGGATCCAGGGGACCGGTTTGTCCCATTCAAAACAGGGGATCCCGAAAGGGCAGGCCACCTGGCAGTAACGGCAGCCGATACATTTGGCTTCATCGTAAGTGACTACTCCGTTTTCCTGTTTTTTCAGTGCTCCTACGATACAGGCTTCAACACAACCCGGGTGTTCGCAGTGCATACACTGCAGTTTGGCAAATATCCAGCGGAACCGGCCGTTATCCTCGAGTTCGGTATAACGTATCCTGGTTAAGTTATAAGCATTCAACTGCAGCGGATTTTCGTAAGTCCCAGTATTTTCCGTCGGCCGTCCCGGTAGATCATGCCATTGCTTACAGGCTACCTGACAGGCTCGGCAGCCGGTACACCGGGTAGCATCATATAAAACCGATTTACTCACACCGGACCCTCCTCACAAATACTTATCAATGGAAATGAAAAAGGGCACGATCGAAGGTGCGGTAGCATGATCCGCCCTGTGCTTTAAATAAAAGATTGACAACAGCTTGCAGCAACACCTAACTCCGTCGATCAAGTCTCAGCCTTGAATATCCCTGGGCAAATATCTGTCCGGAACCATTAGCGGATGGGATAATTGGTAAGTTCTTCGCGGCTCGATTCCTGAAGGGGGGTTGCTGTTTTTGTCTGTGTTCTTCTGCGGAATAGTCTTATGATAGGCTGGTAAAGGCTTTTCCCATTCAAATACCATAATACGGCTACGGGAATGAGGATTACGGGGATTATCACTACCAGTGCAACAATAATCTGCCAGTGCATATGCCCTCCCTTTTGTCCAATTTGGACTAACCGGTAATTACACTGATGCAGCAAGTTGAGTCCAACGGTCTCATCCTATCCCTGGGTAAGACCAACTCAAACAAAGAATAACGCTGTTGATGATAATAGTCAACTGTATACTGACGGATGCTGCCAACATTCTTTGCCGGCACGGCTTTCTTCCCGGAGGCTCCGCTAATATTGTTGTTTTCCTTACCGTTCTATCGATACCAGGTTCAACATGACAAAACCCAGCGGGCTTGGCTGATACCCCTTCACATAAGGTTTGACCAGGGTATAATTCCGCCCGAACCATAACGGAATACAGGCGGTGTCATCAATCAATACCTGCTCAGCTTGTTGGTAAAACTTTAAGCTCTTCGCGGTATTGGTTTCAACCGCGGCTTGCTCCAGTAGATTATCAAATTGAGAACTCGAATATCCACCATAATTTATCTCGCTGCCGGTTCGGAAAAGCACTTCCAGAAAGTCCTGTTGATGGGGATAGTCGGCGATCCAGCCCATATCGTACAATTCATCTTTTTCCTGTTTAAGCGCATAGTAATACCGCTGGGGTTCCAAGGTCCGGATCTGGATATCGACTCCCAGGTTTTCGCGCCATTGATATATTACTGCCTGCAGGTAATTGGCTGCCGAGCCACCCTCCCCTGCCGTGGTCAGGGTGATTGCCGGCAGGTTGGCTGCATCACCGTATTTGGACTGATGTATCAATGCTCTGGCTTTCGCTACATCGAATTCAACCGTCTCCAGCGCTTCGTTAAAACCGGCGATCCCGGGAGGGATGATACCCCCTGCTTTTTGTAAAGTATCATGGAAAACCAGAGAAACCAGCTTATCTTTATCCAGCGCCATGGCAAAGGCCTTTCTGATATCAGGGTCGTCGAAAGGAGGAACGGTTGAATTGATCCCGATATAATAGAAACTCAACTCCGGCGTAATGATCAACTGGTCATGAAAAGATCCGGCCGGGTCGGTCACCTTATCGATATAGAGATACGACACCTCGGCCGCATCGATATCTCCTGTTTCATACAGGTTCATCGGCAACCCTGACAGCATTTGAAAAGCCACTGCCCCTAAACGGGCAACTTGTCCGTGGAAATTGTTGTTCCGTTCTAATATCAATTGACTGCCAACGGTCCATTCTTTGAGTTTGAAGGGGCCGGTTCCATTGGGTTGCCGCCACCATTCTCCTCCGGTATTTACATTTTCCTCATCTACTACGAATGCGACCGGGTAGGTAAGGCGGTACAGGAAATAAGACCTTGGTGCGGATATTTTAACCTGCAAGGTAAAATCATTGACTACCACCACCCCAGAGATTTCACGGGCTTGCCCGGAAGTGACCTCTTTTACCCCCACGATATCTCCGAGATATGTCGCCGCGGTAGAAGAACCGGTGGCCGGTTTGCAGGCACGCTCCCATGAATACTTGAAATCACGTGCCGTCACAGCCCGGCCATCCTGAAATTTCACATCGTCACGTAAATGAAAAGTGTAGGTTTTTCCGTCTTTACTCATTTCCCAGGTACGGGAGATATCCGGCGCCACTTCCATCTCGTCATTTAGCGTTACCAGGCCTCCGAAAATCTGCAGGATATACTCGATCGAAGTCGCCTCCGCGCCTAATGCGGGGTCAAGCGTTGTCGGGTCGGTGCCGTAGAGGTTCAGCGTTTCTCCGGACACCGGTATACTACTGGTAGGCTTTATTATCTGGCATCCCGTGAGTATCAATACTAGTGATACCAGCAAACAGGCAGAAAAATAGACTATTCTTTTAATCATCATAATGCCTCGTCTATGAATACAGAATGAATATAACACAAACCCTGCCCGAGTGCCCAAATCAGCCTCTGCTTTTCCACATTACTGAATACAAGTATTCGTCTATGATAAACTAAAGCCATAATAAACCAGGGAGATACATCATGATGAAAGACAGGACGGCAGCAGTTCACAGGAAAACGAAAGAGACCGATATCTTGCTTGAACTGAACCTGGATGGCCGGGGCAGATGTGAGATAAATACCGGCATCAAAATGCTCGACCACTTATTATCGCAAGTTGGTCAGCACGGACGGTTCGATATCAAGTTATCCGCTTCCGGAGATGATCAACATCATCTTGCAGAAGATATCGCCATCTGTTTTGGAAAAGCTATCAACCAAGCCCTGGGGGAAAAGCGCGGCATCGTCCGCATGGGCAACGCCAGTGTACCCTTGGACGATGCTCTCGCTGCGGTTGCGGTAGACTTCAGCGGCCGTAGTTATGCTGTGCTGGATATGGAATTCAAAGGTAATGATATGGCCGGATTCGCCACCGACCTCATCCGCCACTTTCTGGAATCCCTGGCCGCCGAAGGAAAATTATGCCTGCATGCCCGTATTCTTTATGGCAAAAATGATCATCACCGGGCAGAAGCTTTATTTAAAGCCCTGGGGCGGGCACTGGATATGGCGACACGCCGTGATGAAAGAATATTAGGCGAACTACCGAGCACTAAGGGTATTTTGGAAAAATAAACAACCCGTATAAATGAAAAAACCCGGCGGGACAACCGGGTTCTTTCGTGGGAGGGTCATGAAAAAGAAAGTTGTGTGTACTATTAGAATACGATAAAGATGTTAACTACGGGTTAAGGAAGATAGAGAGATGGTTACGAAAAGGTTGCAACCATGTAACAAGCGTGTTATCCAGAGTCCCGACTTCTGGCAGGCGTTTGATATGCTGGTCGCCGCTTCTAAAATCGTCATCGACCGGCCGCGGGGAACCACTCACCCCCGCTTCCCCAACATGATTTATCCCCTGGACTACGGCTATTTACAGGACACTACCTCGATGGACGGCCATGGTATCGACGTCTGGCAGGGATCGCTGGTACCGCCGTTAGTAGTCGCTTTCATCGGTACCATTGACCTGCGGAAAAAAGATTCCGAATTAAAAGTCCTGCTCGGCTGTACGCCACAAGAAATGGAAACGGTATACCGTTTCCATAATAACAGCGAATTCATGAAAGGAATTCTGGTAACAAGGCCAGCCGGGGTATAGCCACCGTTCAATTATCAGCCGCCGGCAACTTTATGCCAGTTTCTTACCGGTCAACCGCTCATACGCTTCACGGTAACGGCGGGAAGTAGCGTCTATTACCTCCGCGGGCAGCGCCGGAGCCGGGGGTTCTTTATTCCAACCGGAAGTAGTTAACCAGTCGCGCACCGGTTGTTTATCAAAACTCGCTTGAGATTGGCCTACCTTGTAAGCCTTTGCTTCCCAAAAACGTGAGGAATCCGGTGTCACCAGTTCATCGATCAGCACTAACTGACCGTGATCCAGGCCAAATTCCAACTTGGTATCAGCGATGATTATGCCCTTGTCCCGGGCATAATCCCGGGCAAAAGCGTATACTGCTAAAGTTTTTTCTTTGAGTTGATCTGCCAGTGTCTTCCCCACTATTTTCACTGTTTCTGCCATGGTCAGGGGTAAATCATGGCCGGCATCTGCCTTGGTTGTTGGGGTAAAAATAGGCTCCGGTAGCCGCTGGCTTTCTTGCAGACCGGCAGGCAATTTCATGCCATTGACCGTTCCCGATTCCTGGTATTCTGCCCATCCGGAACCGGAAAGATAACCCCGGGCAACACATTCCACATTGATCCGCTCCAGCTTCCGCACTACCATCGACCTGCCAGCCAGGTATGGTGGTAAGAGGCCGGTCTTTTTATCCAGGTATTTTGCCAAAGATTGCACCTCTCCTACCGGTATCTCCATGTGGTTGGGCAGGATGCTGCTGGTTTTTTCGAACCAGAATGCCGATAGTTGATTCAGCACTTTACCTTTATCCGGGATGCCTACCGGCAGCACCACATCGAAGGCGGAAATACGGTCGGTTGCTACGATCAGCAGGTATTTACCCAGATCATACGTATCTCGGACTTTTCCCCGGATGAACAACGGTAGACTTAAATCGGTTGTGGTTACTACTGCGGCATCAACCATCCCCGGTTCCTCCTGCTTTATGGGCAGTACCTGGATATTACGTTCTATTTCTGCTCTTTATCAGCAGTGAACTTAACACCCTTTTCCGTAAGGATCACTTTTTTAATGTCTTTCTGCTGCCACCCTGCAGAAGTCAACGTACGTTTGACAAATTCGACGCTGGCTTCGTGTTCCGGACTGATCAATTCGATATCACTACCCAGTTCCTGTAAATCCTGGGCTTCGCGCTCCCGGTGCACCCGGGCTACTACTTTTATTGTTGCATTTAGTTCCAATGCCATTTTGGCTGCATTAACTACTGCTACCGGGTCGGGGAAGGTCACTGCCAGAACTTTCGTCTTGCTGATCCCCGCCGTAGCCAACACAACCGGGTTCGACGCATCGCCGTGAATACATTCACGGCCGAGCTTCCTGGCCGCGGCGATCCGTTCTGAATCAATATCGATCACCGTGTACTCTATACCGGCTTCATCCAATCCCCGGGCCATATTCTCTCCAATTCTACCATATCCGGCCAGGAGTATCCGGTCGGGATGCAGTTCACTTTTTTCATGTGGTTTGATACCTGCTAGCGGCACAGGATGTCCGATATGGGGTAACGGCGGCATCCAGTCCAGGCGGCGGTAAAACCGGCCGGCCAGGCTCATAGAGACCGGGGTCAGTAGCATGGTAATAATGGCGCTGGCCAGGACAAGAGAATAGAACTGGTCGGTGACCAAACCTGAGGTAATTCCCATTTGCGCCAGGATAAAACCGAACTCCCCTATCTGATAAAGGCCGGCACCGGTTAAAATAGACACCCGGCGCTGGTATCCAAAAAGCTGGACAACCCCGTAGACCGCACCAAACTTGATCATGATGATCACGCCGACAGACAATAAGACCATGGGCCAGTGCCGAAACATGAATGTCACATCGAACAACATCCCCAGTGATACAAAGAAGAGGGTCGCAAAGATATCGCGCAGCGGCGTTATTTCCGACAGGGCATGGTGCGCAAACTTGGATTCATGAAGTACCAAACCAATCAGGAATGCCCCGAAAACCGACGAAAGGCCGAATATCTGTGTTCCCAGGGCAGCCCCGATACACAAGGTGAGGACTACCAGCAAAAATAGTTCCCGGGTTCTGACGCCGCCGATGCGGCCCATGATCCATGGCAATAACCAGAGGCCGGAAGCGATGGCGGCAGCCGAGAATAATAAGGCTCTCCCTACGGCCTGGAGCAAAGCCATTACTATCCCTTCCACCGGCCCCCCCATCAATGGGACAGCCACCGTCATGATAACGACCACCAGGTCCTGCAGTATCAAAATGGCGATCATTATCCGGCCGTGAACTGAATCTAATTCCCCGCGGTCCATCAGCAATTTCATGCAGACCGCAGTGCTGCTCATGGAGATGATCAAACCAAATATCAGGGATTGATCGAGAGGCCACCTGAAAATCCCCAATCCCGCCAGGAGGCCGAATACAAAGGTGATCACGATCTGCAATATGCCGCCAAGTAATCCCACTTTACCAATCTGGCGTAATTGGCTGAACGAGGTTTCCAACCCCAGGGTAAACATCAGAAGGGCGACGCCCATCGTAGCCAGCGTCTCTACCATTTCCGTGTTACTGACCAGGCCGAGGGCATAAGGGCCGACGGCAACGCCGATTAACAAATAGCCCAGTATTAACGGCTGCCGGAAACGATGGGCTAACATCCCGCCTACAACCGCAGCGGCCAGGAGTATAGCGATAACGACGAAGGGGCTTTGTTCCATCGAAATCCACTATCCGGGATAAAATTTTTTCATGATTTACTTCTTTTGTCGCATAGTGTACTCAATGCTATAATTGGAATTCAAGTTATTTCCGGACAGGACAGATTACCAATGGCCGAAACATACCAATCAGCACTGGACTACATATACAGCTTTGTCGATTACGAGACGCAGCAACGGCCGCGTGACGCCGCCAATTACGATCTCCGGCGGGTCGACGAATTATTACAGCGGCTGGATGATCCGCACCGCAAATTCAAATCAGTACATATTGCCGGCAGTAAAGGCAAAGGAAGTGTCGCTTCCATGGTTGCCGCCGCCCTGATCGCGTCAGGGTTTACTACCGGACTTTATACCTCACCCCACCTGATCACCTTTAACGAACGTATCCGGGTAAATGATAATTTGATTACCGATCAAGAAGTCGTCGACCTCGTGGTACGTTTGAAACCTGAGGTTGCTGCAGTAAATAAAGCGGCTCGCTACGGCAAACTGACCACCTTTGAAATCATGACTGCCCTGGGTTTCCTTTATTTTGCATTGAAAAACTGTGATTTCGCCGTGGTTGAAGTCGGCCTGGGAGGACGTTTGGATGCCACTAACGTGATCATGCCCGAATCCTGCGCCATAACTTCCATCAGTCTGGAACATACGGAGGTCCTGGGTAATACCCTGGCTCAGATCGCCGGGGAAAAAGCCGGCATCATCAAGCCCGGCCGTCCGGTTGTTACTTCCCCCCAAACCGCAGAGGTCTACCATGTTTTCGAACAGGCCGCCCTTAAAAATCAAGCCTGGCTGATAAAAGTCGGCGAAGACATTACTTTCCGGGGAACCGGTTTTACTACCGACCAGCAATCACTGTGGGTCAAGGGGCTGCGCCGTGACTATGACCTTACC
>CAZSHH010000005.1:17180-21152 GCA_964606525.1 uncultured Dehalococcoidales bacterium | reverse complement strand
CTTACCATTCCGTTACTCGGTGATTACCAGCTTGAAAATGCTGCGGTAGCCGTCGGTGTCCTGGAAACCCTGGCGGAACAGGGAAATAAAATCTCTCCGGACAATATAAGAGACGGGTTTGCTCGGGTTAATTGGCCCGGCCGCCTTCAAGTCTTACGTAAACATCCGTTGGTGATCGCCGATGGCGCTCATAATCCTTATTCGGCATCTCGTTTACGGGCAGCTTTACAAAAATATTTCCATTTCGAAAAAGCCACCCTTATCATCGGCACCTCTTCCGATAAGGATATCTCCGGCATCGCCGCGGAACTTGCACCTGTTTTCCAAAAAGTAATTGTTACCCGGTCCAATCACCCCCGGGCTCAACTCGCTGCCCCTCTGGCAGCAGCATTCAAGAAATGCATAGTTGACACCCAGGCTACCGAAGATATTGCCGACGCCATACCCCTGGCATTATCAGGAGCTGGAGATAACGACCTGGTATGTATCACCGGCTCTCTCTTCGTCGTTGCCGGTGCCATTGAATTAATGGGCAAGATTGGATAATATCCACCTCTTCGAAATGCCAGCTTTTTATCCGCATTATTGGTATTTCAGCGCTGCCCAGAGTATAATTTTTATCAATGTCTCCGTCCGGGATTAGCCCTTCTCCCACTTGATGGAAGCAGCAAGGAGCCGTTTCTCAAACCAATGAGTGACCGATCTGATTTTCCAGGCCAACGCAGCTTTTCTTCCCGCCGCGGCCGGGATTTTACCCAGGGCAGCATCGTCCGCAACCTTCTAGCCTTATCCTGGCCGATGATCATCGCCAACAGCATTAACATGATCGGCCCCACCGTCGACATGATCTGGGTAGGTAAACTCGGTTCCGCCGATATTGCCGGTGTCGGCGTCGCCGGAATGGTTGTCATGCTGGTACAGTCCGGCTTAATGGGCCTTTTTACCGGCCTGAGGGCGATGATTGCCCGCTTCATTGGGGCCGGCGATGAATATCAGGCAAATTATGCGGCCCAACAAGCCCTGGTTATCGGCGCTGTGTCTTCCATAATACTGGCAATCATTGGCATCTTCTTTGCAGAAGAAATCCTGAATATCGTTGGGGTGGCACCCGAGGTACTGGCTATCGGGGCTTCTTATATCCGCATCCAGTTTGTCTGTATGGTCGCCATCTCTTTCCGTATGATGACTGATGGGGTGATGCAGGCATCCGGTGATACGCTAACCCCCATGAAGATCGCCGTCATTTTCCGCGGCCTTCATGTTCTGATTTCGCCGGCTTTCATCTTTGGCCTGTGGTTTTTCCCGGAAATGGGAGTTAACGGAGCGGCGACTGCCAATGTAATATCTCAAAGTTTAGGAACGGCAATCAGTTTTTGGTTTCTTTTAAGCGGGCGCTCCCGGCTGCGTTTAACCTTGAAGGGAATTAAAGTCGACTTTAAGATGATATGGCGTATCATCCGTATCGGACTGCCGGCTTCCATCATGGGAATTCAGCAAAACCTGGGGCAGTTCTTATTGATGCGTTTCGTGACCCCCTTTGGCACTTATGCGGTAGCTGCTCATTCGCTGAATCAAAGGGTAGAGATGATCATCTTCATGCCCGCCTGGGGACTGGGCATGGCCGCCGGTGTCCTTACCGGGCAAAACCTCGGCGCCCGGCAGCCGGAACGGGCGGAAAAAGGCGGCTGGTTAGCCTGCGGGTTGATCGAGATATTTTCCCTGGTATGTTGTACGGCGCTCCTGCTGTGGGCGGAATACGTCGTCCGTATTTTTAACACCGACCCGGAATTAGTAACCATCGCTGCCACCTTTCTACGTATCGGTGTCGTCAGCTACCTGGTAATGGGTCTCTCTGGAGTCTTCCAGCAGTGTATTACAGGGGCTGGCGATACCCTGCTCCCCATGATCGTAAGTATCGTGGCAATATGGATCATCCAGATCCCACTGGCTTATTATCTGTCCCATACCAGCCTCGGGGTTTACGGCATCCGCTGGGCTATCGTTATTAGTGCCTTTTTAAGCGCTGCTGCTTATACTATTTACTACCGGATGGGCCGATGGAAGCACCAGCAGGTGTGATGAAAACGCCCGTGATTTACTCTGATAAATGTCACACGGCCTTATTGGTCAGGGATTGTTAATCGGTGACTTCAGGGCTTCCTCTGGCAGCATGTCTTTCAGTATCTGTTCCAGGGCCATGGTATGGCTGCATAATCCCCACTGGGAGAAAAAGCGGCAGGTGCAGCGCCATTTCCCATTGTTGTAATTTACCGAATATTCATCGTTCTCGCCGCGAAAATTAACCGATAAATCGGAAAATGTAATCCGTTCCTTTTCCTGAGCATAGCGTTTCGCTTTCTCTATCTTTCCAATGATACTGGACTGCATGGCCGCACCCCCTTATAAACTTTAAGAGGCATCCCGATAGCTATCGGAGATGCCTCTATGCTCTGCTTGTTTCTTTCTCTTGGGTCCCAAATACAATCATAACGGCAGTAACCTCTTACACCTTGGATTATATCCTCTTTTAAGACCGGTGTCCACCCGAAAATAAGTTCAAATTTCTTCACACTATATTCATCTTTGTATAATTTTATTTGTACCGTTTTCTTTGTTAAACTAAAATACCGGTTGCTTTGTAACGGAGAATGATATGAAAGCATTATTACAGCGGGTCTCTAAAGCTTCTGTGAGCGTGAATGGACAAAACATCGGCAGTATCGGTCCGGGATTAGTAGTCCTTATCGGTGTTGCCGATGGCGACTCCGAAAAAGACGCTGCTTACCTGGCTGAGAAAACCGTTGGCCTCCGCATTTTCTCCGATGCCGGGGGCAAATTCAATCTGTCCGTACTCGATATCAGGGGCGAACTCCTCGTCATCAGCCAGTTTACCTTACTGGCTGATGCCCGGAAAGGGCGCCGGCCCAGCTTTATTAACGCAGCCGCCCCTGATAAAGCAAAGGCTCTTTATGAATATTTTCTCACTCAAGCCGCCAACAGCGGGTTGAAAGTAGCGGCCGGCCGTTTCCAGGAACACATGCTGGTAAAGATCCATAACGACGGCCCGGTTACCATCATGCTGGACAGCCGGGATAAATTCACTTCTTAAATATTGACAATCGTCTTCTCTCCTCAGTATGATATGCAACTGGATGCAATTGCCATGAGTTGTTTTGAAACGCTAAAATCACAGCACCTGAAACTAACCCCCCAACGACGCATGATCATTGATATACTTCATGGCCGTGAAAGACATATCACCGCCGAGGAAATTATCAACCGTGTTCAAGCCCGGATGCCAGGGGTGAACAAGTCCACTATTTACCGTACCCTGGACCTCCTCGAGAATGCCGGCTGCGTTTATAAAAGTGAAATCTCTGACCAATTTGTCTATTACCACGCTGAAGATGGCCATCATTATCACCTCGTCTGCCAGCGGTGTGGCAAAACGGTAGATTGTGATAAAGATCTATTTAAAACAATCCAGAAAAAAGTTTATGACCAATACCAGTTTAATATTGATTTCAATCATATGATCATGAAAGGTTTATGTACACAATGTAAGGATCGAACTAACTGACCTGCAATAGACTCTCTCGATTTTACTACACACAGAAATATCGATCTTGACCGGTTGAAAGGTTAATATGTATCATGGAGAAGCCAAACTATGAAGAAATGGCGGCTGTATCTTCCTCCAGTTATACTGACTACGTTACTGTTAATTGTCTCCCTCGTTGGCTGTTCTAGCAACAGTACCGAAAAGATCAAAGTGGTAACCAGTACCTCACTACTCGCCCAGATAGTCGACAGAATTGGAACAGAAAATATCAACGTCGTTAATATCATTCCCCCTTCACAATGCCCCGGGCATTTTGATGTTAAACCAGGTGATATCCAGAAATTGGCGGACGCCAAATTATTCATTATTCATAACTGGCAAGGTGAAAAATTTTCCGAAGATTTAATTGC